>JASHYS010000497.1 GCA_030042915.1 Acidobacteriaceae bacterium | reverse complement strand
TCGCAGACCGGGGTCTCAAGAACCTTTCCCGGAGACAAATCTTTTTCCGACAAGCGCCGGCAGTCGTGGCCGGATAGGCTTGTGCCCGAAATCGGCAAATGCCGCATGCGGGAAGTAAAGGACGTAAACCAACCATGAGCGTGGCCTTAAGTTTTGCATTTTGGGCGGCTCCGGCCAACCCCGCGGCAGGCGGCGGTTTGGGCATGCTGCTCCCTCTCTTGCTGTTTATCCCGCTGCTCTATCTGTTCATGATCCGTCCCCAGCAAAAGCGGCAAAAACAGTGGCAGCAGATGCTGGGGAACATCAAGTCCGGCGATCGCGTGACCACGGCGGGAGGCATTCGGGGCATCATTCTCTCCATCAAGGACGATTCGATCATCATTCGCGTCGCGCCCGACAACCTCAAGCTCGAAATCGCCAAGAACGCGATCGCTTCGGTCAAGACCGAGGAGGACTCTGCAAGCTCTTAGCGTCCTCCGCATCCCGGACCTTCGCAGCAGAGAATCGAACACCATGAAGAAAAACCTCAAAAACAAAATTGCCCTGATCGTCGCGGTCCTGCTGCTTTGCCTGTATGGAATCTTCGGTATTCCATCGGGCATCAGCGGTCACGCGCTGCTGAGCGCGATCGGCAACCAGATTCACCTCGGCCTCGATCTGCGTGGTGGCGCGCACCTGATCCTGCAGGTGCAGGTCTCCGATGCGGTCAATGCGGAGACCGACAACTCTGTACAGACGATTCAGGCGGATATGAAGAAGGCCAACCTGACCTTCTCGCAGGTTTATAAGCCCGATCCCGCCAAGCCCGACGTGATCCGCGTTGACGGCACGTCGTCGTCGCAGTCCGACGCCGTGAGCGCGCTGCTTGAGGGCAGCAAATACGCGAACGAGTACGACGTTTCCGGCGGCTCGCAGAATTCCTTCACGCTCACCATGAAGCCGACATACGAAGGTGATCTGGACCGAAGAACTGTGGAGCAGGCGATCGAAACCATCCGCGATCGCGTGGACGCTTTAGGCGTGAGCGAGCCATTGATTGAGGAATACAGCCTGGGCGCCAATCAGATTCTGGTGGAATTGCCGGGCGTGAGCGACCTGGACCAGGTGAAGAGCATTATCCGGGCTACGGCCCGCCTGGAGATTCACCCCGTCGAGGGGGGTCCGTTCCAGGATGAGCAAACTGCATTGGCCAGCGTGAGCGGCGCGCTTCCTCCCGATCAGGAAGTATTGGCCACATCCGGCGACCTTGCCGGCGCCAACGGTATCTCCTACTACATTGTGGACCGGACAGCAGTCGTGGCCGGTAGCGACTTTCGCTCCGCCATCCCCAGCGTGAATTCGAATACCGGCCAGCAGATCGTCGAGTTCACATTGACAGATGAAGCCGGCGACAAGTTCTGGGACTATACCAGCGCCAATGTCGGCAAGTCGATGGCAGTCGTCATGGGCGGCAGCGTTCGCAGCGTTGCCGTCATCAAGAGCGGCATCCGCGACCGGGGCGAGATTGAGGGGTCGTTCACGCAGCGCGAAGTCATGGAACTCTCAAAGCTGCTGAGCAGCGGCGCGTTGCCGGCTTCGCTGAATTACATCGAGGCCAGCACGGTGGGCGCAACTCTGGGCGCCGACTCCATCAGGGAGGGCGTGACGGCGGCCATCGTGGGATTCGCCCTGGTGATGGTTTTCATGCTCGTTTACTACAAGGGCTCGGGCATTAATGCTGACCTGGCGCTGATCCTGAACCTGATTATCTTGCTGGGGATCATGGGCTTGTCCACCATTATGGCCAGAGCTTCGGGTGGCGGCGGGCTGACGCTTACTCTCACCCTGCCGGGAATTGCCGGAGTGATTCTGACCATTGGTATGGGCGTCGATTCGAATGTTCTTATCTTCGAGCGCATCCGCGAGGAGATTCGCGCCGGCAAGGCAGCCTCGGCGGCCGTGGATCAGGGATTTGCCCGCGCCTGGGTGACCATCGTCGATACGCACGTGACCACCATTGTTTCGGCGGCGATTCTTTTCATGTTCGGAACCGGTCCGGTGAAGGGTTTTGCCACGACACTGGTTGTCGGTTTGCTCGCCAACCTTTTCACGGCGGTTTTTGTTTCGCGTGTCATTTTCGACGCGCATTTGAATCACCTGAAGCAGGGCGAGATGGTGTCGATTTAGCAAGGCAGCTTTTAGCCGCTAGCTTCTAGCCGCTAGCCGGCCGTGGGACAGGCGGAAAATGAGTGTTCCCGCAAAAACAAAGCTAGGGGCTAGAAGCTAGTAGCTAGGAGAAAGCAGTGGAATTCTTTCGCAGCGTCAATGTGAACTGGCTGGGGTGGAAGTGGTACTTCCTGGCCTTTTCCATGATTTTCAGTGTGGCCGGCATCATCAAGATGACCTGGGACTGGAAGCATATCGGCTCGCCTGTGCCTTTGAGCGTAGACTTTCGCGGCGGCACTGAAGTCCAGGTGCAGTTTTCCAACCGTCCCGATATCGAGGCCATTCGCGCGGCCATCGCCGCAGCCGGCATCAAGGACGCGCGCATTACGACCTTTGGCGATCCCACCAATAACCAGGTTCTCATCAGCCTGCCTGAAGAGATGAATGAGAATGCGCTGGACGTGGGCCGGGCAACAGTCGTAAACGCGCTTGAAGCGCACTACAACAATCACTTCGATCCAGCCAAAGGCGTGCAGGTCCACGTGGTGGGTCCGACGGTGGGCGAGCAACTGAAGAAAAAAGCCGTGCAGGCAACGCTTTTCTCGCTGGCCGGCATGCTCGTCTATCTCTGGTTCCGGTTTCAGTTAATCTACGGCGTCGCCGCGGTGGTGGCCTGCTTCCACGACACGCTCATCACCGTGGGCGCCTTCGCCCTGACGGGGCGCGAAATCAGCCTCACCGTAATCGCCGCCATCCTCACCCTGGTCGGCTATTCGATGAACGACACCATCGTGGTGTTCGACCGGATCCGCGAAAACCTGCGGCTGAGCCGCCGGGAGCCGCTCCCCGATCTGGTCAACCGCAGCATCAACCAGACCCTGAGCCGGACCGTGCTTACCTCGGGACTGACGTTCATCACGGTGCTTTCTCTCTTCGTCTTCGGCGGCCAGGTATTGAACGGCTTCTCGTTCGCCCTGGTAGTGGGTATTCTCATCGGTACGTATTCCTCCATCGCCGTGGCGGCTCCCATGCTGGTTGCCTGGCAGCAATTTCGGGCGGGCAGGGGCAAAACCGTCTCTCTCCCGGCAGCCAGGCGCTCAAAAGCGTGAGCTGAATGAACCTCTGGCACACTGCGTGCATCCAACCGCAACGAGGTGCTTGTCGCCGGTAGGGAAACGCCCCCCCGGGGCCAACCTGCGGCGGCAGGGGCATCCGGAAGAGAAAGGAGGCCCAACTCAAAGATTTGGGTCAGGATTTGCGTCGGGATTTGCACCATTTTTGCAGCAATTTTTGCAGCGAAGCCACAGGGTCTGATAAGGTTGTTTCGCTTCTATATGGGGGCAGGCGCCGTCGGGAACATTTGGACTTGCGGCGGTGTCTAAAATAGAAGTAACCAATCCCGATCACCGAGGCTGGCCATGTTTGAAGACTCCACATTCGAATCAGGGAAAAGGATCAAGACCAAGAGCGGCCGCTGGATGTTGTTCACTGCCGGAATCAACGGGGGAATTCTCATTCTGTTGATTCTGATTCCGCTCATTTACCCAGAGGCGTTGCCCGATGCATTAATGGCGACAGTGTTAACTGTTCCCCCTCCGCCGCCACCGCCGCCTCCGCCACCGCCGCCACCGGAAGTAAAGGTGGTGCACGTGCAATCTGAGATGATGAACAACCAGCTCACGGCGCCTACGCGCATTCCCAAGAACATTCAGATGGTGACCGAGAAAGAAGCGCCGCCGTCGAGCTTTGGCGTGGCCGGCATGGAGGGCATGGGCGGCAGCGCTAACGGCGTAATGGGCAGCATGTTTGGCACTGGGAACGGTCCCAAGGTGCAGGCTGCTGCTCCCAAGAAAGTGAACATTTCGGCCGGTGTGGCTGTGGGCATGCTGATTCAGAAGACGCAGCCCGTCTACCCGCCGATTGCCAAGGCTGCACGCGTCTCCGGCACGGTGGTATTGCAGGCCACCATCTCCAAGCAGGGGACCATCGAGAATCTGCGCGTCATCAGCGGACCGGCCATGCTGCAGCAGGCGGCCATCGACGCTGTTAGAACCTGGCGTTACCGGCCTTACCTGCTCAACAACGAGCCGGTGGAGGTCGATACCACAGTCAATGTCATTTTCACCCTGGGTGGGTGATCGAAAACCTTGGCCCCCTGCGCATTCGGCAGGGGGTTTTCCTTATGACCTGAATGCGCCCTCGCCCGGCCTGGCGTCGCGTTCCATAACATCGCCCGCCGCGGCGGGTTCAACGCAGTTTACAAGAATCTCCTTAGGAGGAACGATTCAGTGATTCTCGCTCAGCTCGCACATTTCACTTCGCAAGCGGCCAACAGCCTGGCTCTTTTTCAGGAAGAAGGCCAGTCTGTGGGATTCAGTCCCATGCAACTTTGGGAGCACATGGCATGGTTGGCTCGCACTGTGGCCATCGTCCTGTTTATTGAGTCGGTCTGGTCCCTGGCTGTGATGATCGACCGTTACTTTTACTTTTCTGCCGCCCGCAAGCAATCGCGCGAGTTCGCTCCCAAGGTTGCCGGCGCACTGAAGGAAAGCAAGCTTGAAGAAGCCATCAAGATTGCCGACCGCAACAAGAAGTCCCACCTGGCCGAGGTTGTTACCGCCGGCCTGCAGGAATTCCGCGCCTCCGCTGGACAGGCGACCGACGAAACCATCGCCAGCGCGGGCCGTGCGCTGGAACGGGCCGAGGCGATTGTCCACGCCAAGCTGAAGAGGGGCCTGGCGGTTCTGGCTACCATCGGCGCCACCGCTCCTTTCGTGGGCCTGTTCGGCACCGTGGTCGGCATTCTGCACGCCTTCGACGCAATCGCCACCCAGAAGATCGCGGGTATCGGCGCCGTCGCCGGCGGTATCTCTGAGGCTCTCGTCACCACGGCGTTTGGCCTGCTCGTAGCCATCCCCGCCGTCATGGCATTCAACTACTTCACCGGGCGCGTCGAGGCGTTTGACGTGGAAATGGACAACTCCTCAAGCGAATTGGTCGACTACTTTATCAAGCAGAGCCACAAGCGCTAAGAGCGAAGCCGCTGTTGGCTGGAGCGGGAATCCGGCCGGGCGGAGGAAACTGAAAAGCCCTCCGCCCGGCATTCGATCCTGGCTCGGCTGGCTTGAATTTGAGCAAGCCCGGAGAGCGTCCGGGAGAAAATTTCAACGCACGGAGCTCCGCAATGGCAATTACGGTTCGCGACGAAGGCAAGAAAGTCAATTCCAACATCAATGTCACTCCCATGGTCGACGTGATGCTGGTGCTGCTCATCATCTTCATGGTCATCACCCCCATGTTGCAGAACAAGGTGGCCATCGACCTGGCCAAGGCTGAGAATGCCACCGCCATGCCCGATGCCGACAAGGAAGACGCGGTGGTTATCGCCGTCACGCGCGACGGTGCCATCTACCTGGGCCAGAACAGAGTCGATCCTTCGCAGCTGGGAAGCCAGGTGCGCGATAAGCTTGCTGACAAAACCGACAAGACTGTCTATTTCCGCGCCGATGCGCGCGCACAGTTCAAGGTGGTCGAAGACGCCATTGACGACGTGCGTACAGCGGGCGTTGAAGATGCAGTTCTATTGACGCAAAGACGCGAAGGCAACCAGATTGGCGGCGAGTGAGACCGCGCTGGTAGGGCTTTTTCGATGAAATCTCAAAGAAGCGAGGAGTTTTAAGCCATGGCAATGTCTATGGGTGGGGCGGGCGGCAACATGTCTGAGATCAATGTGACGCCCATGATCGACATTCTGCTGGTGCTGTTGATCATCTTCATGGTGATTGTGCCGGTTACGCCGAGGGGTTTGGATGCTCTGGTGCCGCAGCCGCCCAAGAACCCGCAGCAGCAACAGCAGCCGAATGACCGCACCATTGTGGTTCAGGTTCTCTATCGCCCCGGCCAGGCTCCGGCTTACAAGATCAACGAGACCGACATTAACGGCGGCGTGGGTGGTCCGGCAGCGGATCGGGAATTGGAGCAGAAGCTGACCGAGATTTACGCCAATCGCGCCGAGCGCGTGATGTTCGTCAAGGGCGACGACGACGTCAACTTCCAGTACATTGCCACCGTGATCGATATCGGCCGGGCGGCCAATGTGGACCACATTGGATTGATGACCCCCAAGATTCAGCAGGGCATGTAACCGGGGGCGCAGGAGTCGGCAAGGCGGCCAACGTAGACCGCATTCGGTTGATGACGCCCCGGATTCAGGCCAATAAAAAAGGCGTCTGCGCGTCGTCACAGCGTCAAACGCGCGCGGGCGCGGTACAATTTCTCTTCTGGTCCCGGAAGCCCCCCGCCCGCGGCCGGTTGCAATGATTTCCAGGCCACGCCCTTCGGGACTGTGCCTGCAGGAGAAGGGTACGAAGATGAATCGAACTGCACGAATTGGGGCGCTCGCGGTGGCTCTGGCCGCCATGGCGATTTCCATGAGCGGCTGCAAACAGCTGATGGCCCGCGACCAGTTGAACAAGGGAGTGGACGCCTTCAAGAGCGGCCACTACGATGAGGCCGTCGAGCACTTCCAGAAGGCCGTGGAACTGGATCCAGCGCTGCCCACAGCCAAGATCTACCTGGGCAAGGCGCTGGAACAGGATGTGGTGCCCGGCGTGTCGACGCCCGACAATCTGAAGGTCGCCAACCAGGCCATCGACATCTTTAAAGAGGTTCTGGCCAATCACCCGAACAATGTGGACAGCATGAAGGAGATCGCGGGCATTTATTACAACATCAAGGACCTGGACGACGCCGAAATCTGGCAGAAGAAGGTTCTTGCCGTTGATCCCAAGGATGCTGAGGCAGCGTATACCATCGGCGTGATCGACTGGACCAAGGCGCATGAGAACAAGCTGAAGGCGCTGCAGGATGCCGGCCTGAACGACGACGGCAAGGGCAACGCCAAGGCCCCCAAGAAAGTAATGGAGCCGCTGGCCAAGGAGAACGCGCCCCTGGTGGATGAAGGCCTGAAGTATCTCAACATGGCCGTCGACGATCGCCCCAATTACGACGCTGCCATGCAGTATTTAAACCTCATCTACCGCAACAAGGCCGACGTGGACTACGGCAATCCTCAAGCCGTGGCCCAGGATCTGGCCATGGCCGAGGATTGGACGCACAAGGCTATGGATATGCGCAAGGCCAATGAGCAGAAGAAGAATGCGGGCCCGGGCGGCATCCAGATGGATCAGAACGGCGAGATGCACTGATCCCATGCGTTCCCGGTTCGATTGAAACCAAGCGGCCTCTGCGACATGCAGAGGCCGTTTCATTTTACCTGCGACTTGTTCGCTCATCGAGGTAAAACATGCGCCAGCCTGTTCCAGTCGTTGCTTTGATCGTGTCTGCCGTTGCTTCAGCTTTATCTTTTGCCATTTCCGCATCGGGCCAGAACACCGCTCCGGTCGCGCCTCACCCTGCCGCGATGCAGGCTGTGCAATCGCCCTCCGGGTTCACAGCACACAACGATCGCGAACAG
>JASHYS010000496.1 GCA_030042915.1 Acidobacteriaceae bacterium | reverse complement strand
GAAGGTCTGGTCGGCATACTGCTCTTTGAGGAAATGGTAGAAGCCGTTTTGCGGAGCAAACGCGAGCCAGGCAGACGCCGACTGCGGCAGGCGGCTCATCGAGCCCGCGAGGCCAGACAACGGATGGATGAGAGAGTCGAGCAGGGCTTCAGCCTCCAATTCTTGCCTGAGAATATTTTACGCGAAGGGGACTTTCGACTCGGCCCGGCCTGTTCAGGCCGTCTTTCTTCGCTTCAATCCGGAACTCACGAGGATGGGCTTTTTCCGGCTTGCATGCCGATTTGAGCCTGAAACGGCGGTGTTTCGCCGGCCAGTTTGGCCTGCGCTCTTCGCCGACTTTTGGGCGAGACTTTGCCGCAGGGCGTCAGTCAGACTGATCACTTTTCCTCGCTGCGGTGCTTCAAGCGGCAGAGGCTTGTGGTGCAACTTCGCCTGGATGGCCTCGCGCAAGGCGGCCTCATAATCATCTTGAAACTTGGCGGGATCGAACTTCCTGCTGTTCCGGCGGATGAGCTCCTTGGCCAAGTCGAGCTGGCTGGAGTCGATTCTCGTGCTTTTGATCCCCGAGAAGACTGTGGCTGCATTGCGAAGTTCCGCAGCGTAGCGCAAGGTGTAGGCCATCATGCCCGGTGAATCATCGGGCGCGGGCATCAATGCAACCAGATGTTCGCGGCCGCCAAACGCGACTTCGCCCAGTCCTGCTTTTCCGGTATCGGCAAGCGCTTTGCGAATCACCGTGAAGGTTGCTGACTGCGCTTCGTTCTGGGGCGCGACAAAATACGGCTTCTCAAAATAACTCAGATCGATTTCTCTGATCGAGACAAATTGCCTGATCTCCAGCGTCTTCTTGCCGGGGATTCTGATCTTCTCGAGTTCGCTGGGCTCGAGGAGAACGTATTGGCCCTTCCGATACTCGAATCCTTTCACGATGTCGGAACGATCGATGGGCCGGTCGCCCTCAGTCACGTTGCGGTGGTGAATGCGCTCGCCCGATTTGCGATCGATTTCGTGCATGGCGATCTGGCTGTTCGGTTCAGTAGCGTTGACAAAATTCACCCCGAACGACACCAGCGAGATTTGAACTTGTCCTGACCAGATGGCACGAGCCATAAAAACTCCTCACCATTCGATTTCGGCGATCCGTGTGAACTGCGTCGAGCTCGTCTCTACGCGGCTTGTTTTCCGCGGGCCTGTTGGAAGAGCGTAACGAACTCGCGGTAGTGGTTGGCAATGGCAGCCACAGCGGCTTCGCGAGTCTGCTTGCCGTCGCGCCATGCCACCAGCGGATCCCAGAAGTCGGTGCGGCCCACGGCAAATCCGATAAACCCCGAAACCGTGGCAGCGGTGGTAAGCCACTGGCGCACCTTTTGCTCGCTTTCGCCGCGCCCCAGGATGATGCAGCCAACCTTGTCGCGGCCGCCGCGCCGGGCGACGGCGACAATTTTTTCGCAGTCCTGGCGCCGGTCGAGGCCTTCGATCTTCCAGATGTCGGGCTCAACGCCCGAGTCCTGCAATTGCTCGATGGCCTGGATCATGAGCGGAGGACGGACGTCGCGGTCATAGGCAGCCTGGTCGCCGCCGACTGAGGCGAGCTGTGACTTTTCGGCGGGCACGAGCAGCTCAAACATGAACAGGCTGCGCTTGGCGTCTGCGAGGTAGTCGGAAAGTTGCTTGAGGCGGGTGGCCTGCCGGAAGTTGAGCGCCGCGTCGCCGGCGGGATTGTAGCGGACGAGCACCTTGCAAAAGGTGGGGTGAAACGCCTCGATGTGTGCGGGAAAATCATCGCCGTACTGGAATTCGAACTCCTCCTGGCCGCTTTCTTCAGCGGGACAGGCGAAAAGGTATCCGTGCGCGGCGGCATCGCGCAGGATGGCGGCGCCGAATTGCTCGTCGACCAGAATGCCGGCATCCTGAACCGGCACGCCGGCGGCAAGCGCGGCTTTGAATCCATCGTAGATGACTTGCTTGGCCTTGGCGATCTGCGCCGTCTGCTCGGGGGTCAACGCGCCTTGCCAGTGAAACATCCCGGATTCAAACGAGCCGCGATGATCGAAGGGAAGAATGTAGAGGGGCTGGGTGTATCCGCGTGGGGTCATGAGTCCTCCGTGTCGGGGAAGAAGTGGGCTTCCATTCCATTAATGATGCACCGGCGGGGTGGGGGACGGCAGGGATCCGGAATTAGGGACCAGAGATTGGCCCTCGGGCGAGGGACCGGGGCACCCAACCGTCCATCCCGATCCCCGGCGGCGAGGGATCCTTCGGCTACGTTCAAGAGAGACTCGGCGCGCCCTCACTGTGTGAGAACGGCGGTACCTTTGGGCGGCCGACGTGACACCAAATCTGGATTGATAAATCCGGAGTTCGGGCTTAGCATGGGGCCAATCAGCTTACCCGGGGGCCGAATTGATTGACTGAAGAGTCAGGAGGCCCTCGACTGCATGAAACGGCTTATCGTTTTCCCTCTTACCTTGGCTCTATGGTGTGCTTGTGCGTCCCACGCCAATGCTCAGACTGCGTCCACGCCGGTACCTGGCCGCGTCCTCAGCCCTATCGACGAAACCCAGTTGGTGACTCTCAAGAACAACGTCCACCCCATGGCGCGAACGCAATTCGACCGCGGTGCTGCCGCGGGCTCGACGCCCACGGGCCGGATTCGACTGGTGCTCCAACGCAGCACCACGCAGCAACAGGCGCTGGCGCAATATCTCAGCGATCTCCAGAACCCCGGCTCGCCTGCCTATCACAAATGGCTGACGCCGTCGCAGTATGGAGCCGCGTATGGAATCTCGGAATCCGACTTGCTGAGCATCGAGACCTGGCTTCAATCGCACGGCTTCAAGATTGAAAAGACGCCTGCGGCCCGCAACGCGATCGAGTTTTCGGGTACGTTCGACCAGGTGCAAAGTGCGTTCCACACCTCGATTCACACCTTCGCGGTGAATGGCGAAACGCACTTCGCCAATGTGAGCGATCCGCAGATTCCCGCCGCTCTGGCGCCGGTGATCGCGGGCGTGGGGCCTCTCAATGACTTTTACCCGAAGCCGGCGCTGGTGCGCGGTCCCAACGGCCGGTTTGACCCATCGACCGGCCGCATCGTTCCCGAACTCACGCTGGAATCCGGTACAACTCTCTACCTCTTTGTCGACCCTGCAGACGCTGCCGTCATCTACGACACGCCGAACAGCACCCTGAATCCGGGTTATAGCGGCACCTCCTACAACGGAGCCGGCGTCAGCATCGGGATCATCGGCGCATCCGATCTGACTTCGGCCGACGTGGCCAACTATCGCACGGCATTCCTGGGCGAGATCGCGGGTTCGGTAAACCTGCCAACCGTCGTCGTTGACGGCAACGATCCGGGACTGACGGGCGCCGGAACCGAGGCCCTGCTCGATAACGAAATAGCCGGCGGCCTGGCGCCCAAGGCGAGCATCTATTTCTACACTTCCGCCGATACCGACATCTCATCGGGAGTCCTGAATGCAGTCTTCCGCGCCCTGGATGACGATACGGTCAGCATTCTCAGCATGAGCTTCTCCAGTTGCGAAGCCGGCCTTGGCGGCTCGGGCAATCAGACCATCTTCGAAGCTGCGGAGCAGGCGGCTGCGCAGGGCATCACGTTCATTGTGTCCGCCGGCGACAACGGCTCCGCCGGTTGCGACGACTTTGATACCGAGTCGCAGGCCACGCAGGGCTTTGCCGTGAGCGGCCTTGCCTCAACGCCCTACGACATTGCTGTCGGCGGCACCGATTTCGACGGCCTTCCGGGCGCTTTTGGGACTTATGTGAACGACACCACTAGCGGCTCCCCGCCGTATTACGAAACCGCCCTCAAGTACATTCCCGAGAACCCTTGGAACGATTCCACCTCAGTGAACACAACCTATTCGAACAACGTGGCGCTTAAGAATAGCTCTGGCGAGGGCAACATCGTTGCCGGCAGCGGCGGCGTCAGCTCAGTCTATGCCAAGCCCGCGTTCCAGAGCTCTCTGACACCGAGCGATGGATTTCGCGATCTGCCCGACGTGGCGCTGCTGGCAGGAAATGGATTGTATGGCGCTCTATGGGTCCTCTGCTCCGATAATGTGACCGACGGCGTAACCTCAGAGAGCTACACGGAGTGCCAAACCACGGACGGCGAGTTCACCGGGAGCACCACCTTTGGCGGCGTTGGAGGCACTTCGGCAGCGACGCCCGCATTCGCAGGCATGATGGCGCTGGTGGCGCAGGCTCACGGCTCGCCTTCTGACAATTATCGTCTCGGCCAGGCCGACAATATCCTCTATCAACTGGCGCAGTCGAAGTACGCGACGGTTTTTCACGACGTCACAACCGGCAATAACTCGGTTGCGTGCGCATCGGCGTCGCCGGACTGCGGAACGAACCTCTTTCTCACCGGATACAACGCAGGAAGCGGCTACGACCTGGCATCGGGCCTGGGTAGTGTGAACGCGGCAGAGTTGGTGAGCAACTGGACCAGCGTCTCGCTCGCTTCGACGACAACGACGCTGAAACTCAATGGATCGACTTCGGCGTATAGCGGTGTCCATGGCCAGTCGGTTAGCTTCGATGTGGGCGTAACTCCCGCGACGGCGAGCGGCGTTGCCGGCATTGTGGACAATGCCGACGAAACGGCGGGCGGCACAGCAGCGGGCCCGCAGAACAACGGCCAGGTTGCCGTTCCTCTCAGCTCCGGCTCCGGGTCGATTAACTATAACGGCCTGCCCGGCGGCTCCTACACGGTTTGGGCCAGGTATGGAGGCGACACCGCAAATGCTGCCAGCACTTCCACCACGATTCCGGTTTCCATTTCGGCGGAGCCGAGCACAACCACTCTCAGCGTGAACGCCTATAACCCGTCAACAGGCAAGCCGATTTCCGGCTCAAGCATCCCCTACGGCTCCTACGTTTTTGCCGACGCGGCGATTTCCGGGACTGCGGAGGGATCGAACATGCAAGGCGTGGCGACGGGAACGGTGAAGTTCCTGAACGGCAGCGCGGTTCTCGGGTCAGGCACGGTGAGCAGCGGCAATCTAGCCTCGTGGCCGCCGTACAACAGCAGCCTCACTCCGCTCCCGGGCGGAAGCTACAACCTG
>JASHYS010000495.1 GCA_030042915.1 Acidobacteriaceae bacterium | reverse complement strand
GTCGATCTCGTCGATATAGATGATGCCCTGCTGGGCTCGGGTGACGTCGCCGTCTGCGGCCTGCAGCAGCTTGAGGATGATGTTTTCGACATCCTCGCCTACGTAGCCGGCCTCAGTAAGGGTGGTTGCGTCGACAATCGCGAACGGCACATCGAGCATCTTAGCCAGTGTGTGGGCCAATAAAGTCTTGCCGCTGCCCGTGGGGCCGATGAGCAGGATGTTGGACTTGGTCAGCTCCACGTCGCCCGTCCGCGCGCGGTTCATCTGGATGCGCTTGTAATGGTTGTAGACGGCGACCGCAAGCTTCTTCTTGGTTTGGTCCTGGCCAATCACATAATCGTCGAGGAAGCTCTTGACCTCGGTGGGCTTAGGGAGATGGCCTGCGGTAGTGGCGGGCACTTCGCCGCCGCGGTCGTCTTCGAGGATGGAATTGCAGACGGCCACGCACTCAACGCAAATGTAGGCCCGTGGATAATCGCTGGGCGATGAAATCAACTTGGCGACCGCGTCCTGCGATTTATGGCAGAACGAACAGCGCAAAGCTTCTTCAGGCCCTGTGCGCGTTTTCATTTAATTTCTCCCTATGCACGAGATGGTACCACTACTCAAGGAATTTCGGCTACCTGATCGGCCGGTCGATGATTTCATCCACGATCCCGTATTCCTTGGCTTGTTGCGCGTTCATGATGAAGTCCCTCTCCACGTCGCGCTCGATCCGTTCAAGGGGCTGCCCGGTGTGCCGGGCGATGAGGTTGTTGGTAATTTCGCGGATGCGAAGGATCTCGCGCGCGTGAATGTCGATGTCGGTCGCCTGGCCGCTCAAGCCCCCCATCGATGGCTGATGAATCAGGATGCGCGAGTTGGGCAGGGCGAACCGCTTGCCTTTGGCGCCGGCCAAAAGCAGAAAGGCGCCCATGCTGGCTGCCTGGCCGATGCAGTAGGTGACCACGTTGTTCTTGATGAACTGCATGGTGTCGTAGATGGCGAGTCCTGAGGTAATGGAGCCACCCGGAGAATTGATATACAGCGAAACGTCCTTTTCAGGATCCTCGCCCTGCAGAAAGAGCATTTGGGCGACCACAAGATTGGCCACCTGATCATCAATGGGCGTACCAAGAAAGATAATGTTGTCGCGCAGCAGGCGGGAATAGATATCGTAGGCGCGCTCGCCCCGGCTCGTCTGCTCAACCACCATGGGAACCAATGCCATTCTTTTCTTAGCTCCTAGCTGCTAGCCTTCAGCTCTTCGTCTCGCGTCGTTTCGGCTTGCTTCTCCATGCGCGAACCCCGCGGAGAAGTCTGCCGCTTACATTTCCTCATCCGGGCAGGCGTTCGTACAAAGTCGAAGCAGTTCTTTCACGTCGTAGTTGTTCCCTGATCTTAGCTATTCCTCCGTCCTTGGTCAATCGCGCTTTCAGGGTATCGAGAGGCTCACGGGACTGCAGAGCAGCCAGCTGCAATTCTCTGTCCAGATCCTCATCGCTCACGGTGATATTTTCTTCGCCGGCGATGCGATCGAGCAGGATGTTGGCCTTCACTTCGGCAAGGGCCGAGTCGCGTTGGGCGGTGCGCAGACGCGCGAAGTCGAGCTTGCGCATCTGCTCGGGGTTCATGCCTTGCGCGGCCAGGGCGCGCAGTCCGCGTTCGAGCCGCGTGTCGATCTGATCCTGCACCATCGATTCCGGAATCGGGAAGGTGTAGCGCTCGGCCAGGGCGGCCATCAGCCGATCCTTGGTCTCGCCCGCCACGCTGCGCCGCTTGCGTGCGGCCAGATACTCGCGCACGCTCTTCTCGAGATCGGCAAAACTTTCGTAATGTCCAAGTTCCTTGGCGAAATCGTCGTTCAGCTCGGGCAGCGTGCGCTTCTTGATCGCCTTCACCGTCACATCGTAGGCCACTGTCTTGCCGGCTAGCCGCGACTCGGCGTAATCGGCGGGATAAATCACTTCAACTTTCAGCTCCTGGCCGGGCTTGGATCCGCGCAGCGCGTTGTTAAAAGCCTCCACGGTGTCCTGGCCGCCTATTTCAACCAGCGTGTCTTCGCCAGAAATGGGCCTGGACTCTGCGGGCGCAGACGCAGACTCCGCATCCGCCCCCTCGGGCGCGGGCGTGACCGGCACCTCCGCAATCTGACCTTTGTAGCTGATCTGCGCCCAGTCACCGTCCGTGAGCGCGCGGTCTTCCTCGACCGGCTCCATCACGGCGCGCGACTCGCGCAGGTGCTTCATCTCCTGTTGGAACTCTTCTTCAGTGATTTCAACAGAAGGTTTGGGAACCTTCACATCCTTGTAGCCGTCGATAGAAAACGCCGGAATATATTCGAAGACAGCCTTGACGTGGAGCGGAGAACCTTCTTCGACAGTCAACTCGGTGACCTGCGGCTGGCCCACGGGGCGAATTCCCAGCTCGGCGACTCCTTTGTTGAAGCGCTCGGGGAGCAGCCGGTCGATTACTTCCTTGCGGATGTCGGCGCCGAAGCGGCGGCGGATGACCGATTCCGGCACCTTGCCGGCCCTGAATCCGGGAATCTTGGCGTATTTGCGATATTCCGTGGCCACTCGTTGCCATGCCTTGGATACTTCTTCGGCAGGCACGTCGATCACCAGTTCGCGGGTGCACTCGGGGTTCAGAACCGGGCCCTGCGCGTGCTGTTCTTCGGGATGCTCGGCCCCGTCCTGGGGTCCGCTGGTTTCAGGATTGCCTTCGAGGGTGCTGCTGGGAGTCAACGTAATGCCTTCCGGGCGCGTGCGCCGATGGGGTAGCAGCCATGGGCTGCTGTCGGGAGAGAATTCAGCGCCGATTGGCCGAGGGAATACCTCGTCTTATGGTATGTGGCTTTGTACGGGCGGGTCAAACCGGCCTGGCGCAGAGGCACCGGGGAAGGCACGTTACTTTTCGTCGGGACTGGGCTTACGAACGTAAGGAAGAAATCGTGGGTGGGCCGCGCCGCACTGCGTGTAGTGCGCGCGGGCATCGTTCAGGCTCAGTTGGCCGTTCACGGTGAGGCGCACCTCCGAGGCGTCCTCGTCTTCCTGTCCGTCATCCTCCCACCAGCAGACGGGACACAACTGTAATGCCCCGGGCGCTTTGAGAGTTTTGTATCCACAGCACGGACAACGAAAGCGGACTTCAACTGCGGCACTCACATGGGAATGGACGGCAAAAAGCACGGCGGAGATTACGGGCAAAGCGGGTCGGAGCGTTGCCACACGTCCCGATCAAGCGCAAATTTGGGAAGAGGATTCAGTTCGGGAAGGTTTGCGACACCACCGGCAACTGGGCAGCTTCCCACGCGGCCAGGCCTCCGGCAATTTCGATCAGATTGGTGATGCCATGTTGATGGAGGATGCTGACGGCAATTGACGACCTATAACCCCCGGCACAGTGCAGCGCAATGCGGCGGTTGCGAGGCACTTCTGCGATGCGTTCCTGCAGGTGATTGAGTGGCAGGTTCACGCTGCCTGCAATGTGTTTTGCCTCCCATTCGCGGGGTGCGCGCACATCAATCACAAGCGGCGGATGACCGGAGGCGAGCTCCTCGGCGGCGATCAGCACACTGGTGCGGTCAGTGGGCCAGACCAGGTCCTGCCGCTGAGTTAGAGCGGCCATACCCCCGTCGAGGTAACCCGTGACGTGATCGAAGCCGATACGGCCGAGGCGGAGTGCGGCCTCCTGCTCACGCCCCGGCTCGGCAACAATCACGATGGGCTTGGCGCGATCGAGGACAGTTCCCGCCCAGGTGGCGTATTGTCCGCCGAGTCCGATGTTGATGCTGCCGGCAAGATGCCCCTTCGCATAATCAGAGGGCTCACGAACGTCGAGAATCTGAGCTCCCTGATCACCGAGCTCGATCACCTGCTCGATTTTGATCGGACGCAAAACTTTTTCAAGATTCCGGTCGAGCGT
>JASHYS010000494.1 GCA_030042915.1 Acidobacteriaceae bacterium | reverse complement strand
CCCACCACGATGCGCCCGCCCAGCGCCAGAACCGCGCGCATGTTCTCCACGGCCGCTGCCGGCTCGGTGAAGTCGATCACCACGTCGATTCCGGCCAAATTCGGCGCCGTGAGCGCAGCCGCGCGCTCGTTTTCCTGAATGTCGAAGGCGCGCACACCGTGGCCGCGCTCCCGCGCCACATCCGCCACGATGCTGCCCATCTTTCCTTTGCCAAGCACGAGAATCAGCATGAGTTCCTTCGGAACAGTTCGCAGTTCTCAGTTCAAAGTTGATGGCTCAACTTCCCGCCGCCCCGGCTGTGAACTGTGAACTATCAACTGCATTCCTCGCCTCCACATCGAACACCGCCGGATCCGCGTCGCGGAAGAACGCCGCGTGCAGCGAGCGCACCGCTTCGTCGGCGTCGTCCTCCTCGATCATGAAGCTCATGTTGATCTCGCTCGCACCCTGCGAGATCATGCGCACGTTGATGTGCCGGACAGCGGCGAAGACCTGCGCGGCGATGCCGCTCTGCCCGCGAATATCCTCGCCTACCATACAGATGAGCGCCTTCCTGCCTTCATACTTCACGTCTGCCAGGCCGCTCAGATCGGCGGCGATTTCGGGCAGGCTTGCATTCGAGTCCACGGTCAGCGACACCGAAACTTCGCTGGTTGAAACCATGTCGACCGGGCATTTGTGCTTGTCGAAGATGGCGAACATCCTGCTCATGTAGCCGTGCGTCATGAGCATGCGGCTGGCCACAATGTCGATGATGCTCAGCTTCTTCTTCACCGCGATCGACTTGAATGGGCTCTTGCAGTGCGGCGCCACGGAGATGATACGCGTGCCCTCGCTGGCCGGGTTGTGGCTGTTGAGCACCTGCACGGGAATGTTCTTCTTTACCGCGGGCAGGATGGTGGCCGGATGCAGCACCTTGGCGCCAAAATATGCCAGCTCGGCGGCTTCTTCAAAGCTGATCACCTTCACGCGCAACGCATCGGGGCACACGCGCGGATCGGCGGTCATGATTCCGTCCACATCGGTCCAGATCTCGATGCTTTCGGCATTGAGCGCTCCACCCACCAGCGCGCCCGTGTAGTCCGATCCGCCGCGGCCCAGTGTGGTGGTCAAACCCGCTTCGTTCGAGGCGATGAATCCTGCCACCACCGGAACTTTGCCCTGCGCGACCAGCGGCAGCAGTTTTTCGGGTGCGCGTTTCTCGATCACATGATCGAGCGGCGCCGCCTTTTGGAACTCCGAGTCGGTGATGATAATGTCGCGCGCGTCTACATGCTCCGCGTCGATGCCGCGCTCGCTGAACGCGGCCGTGAGAATGCGGCTGGAAAGACGTTCGCCGTAGCTGACAACCAGATCGGAGATGCGCGGTGTGAGCTCGCGAATCGCGGCCAGCCCGCGCAGCACCTCGTCGAGTGCGTCGAACTTTTCGTCGATGACCCCGGCAAGCGCAGCGCACCGGTCGCGCGGCTTCACCAGGGCGGTCGCGGCATCGCGATGGCGGCAACGCAAACGCGAGCTGATGGCCAATGCGCCCGAGCGGTCGCCCTGCGAGGCAGCCGCCGCTGCCCGCAGCAGTTGGTCGGTCACCTTGGCCATGGCGCTTACGACCACGACCGGGCTTCTGCCACTGGCCACGCGCCCCGACACGATGGCCGCGGTGCGCGCGATTGCGGTCGCATCCTCCACCGACGTGCCGCCAAACTTCATCACCACCAGGTTCATGCGAAACTTCCGTTGAGATTTGCCGCCCTGGGCTCAAATTTGCCGGCTGCCCCGTCCTTTCGTTCGCGGCAAGCGGACGAAAGGCGGGAGATCCCTCTTCACGCTTTCGCGGCTGCCGCCACAACAACTGGCTCCAGCTTGCCCAGGCTGGCCAGCATCTCGGCATTCAAAATCGTGGCTCCCGCGGCGCCACGCACCGTGTTGTGCGACAGCAGCACAAACTTCCAGTCGAGCACATTGCAAGGGCGCAGCCGTCCCACCGTGACCGTCATGCCCCTGCCCCGATTGCGGTCGAGCCGCGGTTGCGGCCGGTCGTTCTCCTCGCGCCACATAATCGGCTGCTCGGGTGCGAACGGCAAGTCCATTCCGGCCAGCGGCCTGAATTCACTCCACGCGGCGAGGATGTCTTCCCGTGTCACCTCCCGCCCCAGTTTGCGCCCCAGCTTTACCGACACGCACTCCGTGTGCCCATCGACCACCGGAACGCGGTTGCAATGCGCCGTAATCTTCGCGTTAAGCGGCGTCACGCTCCGGCCCTCCAGCTTGCCCAGCAGCTTTAATGTCTCTGCTTCCATCTTTTCTTCTTCGCTGGCGATAAATGGAATCACGTTGTCGAGGATGTCCATCGACGCCACGCCGGGATAGCCCGCGCCGCTCACGGCCTGCATGGTGGTGACAAAAATCTGCTCGATCCCGAAGCGCTCCTCGATGGGTTTGAGCGCGAGCACCAGCCCCATCGCCGAGCAGTTGGAATTGGCGACAATAAATCCGCCCGAGTCCTTGCGCCAGGGTTGCTCTTCAATCATCTCGAGATGACCGGCATTCACCTCGGCCAGCACCAGCGGCACATTCGGCGCCATGCGGAACGCGCTGGAGTTTGAAATCACCGCGCAGCCCGCCGCGGCAAACTTCGGCTCCATTTCGCGCGCGATGGCTGCATCCACGCTGGCAAAGATAATCCTCGGCGCACCCTCGGGCTCTGCGGGCGACACCACCATCTTGGCGATGCGCTCCGGCAGCGGCGTGTCGAGCCGCCACTTGGCCGCCTCGCCGTAAGCCTTTCCGCTCGACCGATCGCTGGCCGCAAGCCACGTGACCTCGAACCACGGGTGGTCTTCGAGCAGTTGAATGTAGCGCTGGCCGACCATGCCAGTCGCTCCCAGGATGCCGACTGAGTGCTTGTTTTTCATGGTCTTGTACTCATCCAGTGTACAGGAGGATAAGTTCTGGCGCAGTACCTCTCATGCTCATCCGCGCTCCTCAAGCCGCAGCGCTTACAGCCGATAAATGCACCAGAGGGGCATCGCCCGATGAACCCGACCCAGATCGCGAAGGGAAACCCTCCGGACGAGAAGGAGCCCGAAGCTCCCAACCCCGAGCGCTTCCTCACGCTGCTTGCAGAGGGCGCGGCCTTAGGGGTTCCCGAGATCGAGGGCGAGTCGTACCAGGCGTTTCGCGCGGGCGTCGCCAGGCTGGCGTTGCAGCTTCCTGACCGGATTCCCGACCCTGAAAAACTAGCGCTGATCCGCGCCGTGCTGAGCGAGTTTGAAAAATACCGCAATCTCACCGAATCCGAGCTCCGCAACCGCACTGCGGAGTGGCGATCGCTGGTTTCATTTCTGTTCAAAGAAGTGTTGAAGAGCCTGGGCATCAATCCTTCCGCGGACAACGCCGATCGTATGCTGCACAAGCTGGCAGCCGTCATCACGGCGCAAAGCACCGCAGAGTTCCACAATCAACTTGATCTCTTTCTGCATCCACAAGGGGCGGGTTCTGTCGCCGTTGAGGCTTCGCAATTCTGCAGGGCCGACCACTCTACCGAGAACGACAACGCCGCCGGCCTGCGCGGAGGCGGCAGCGCCATCCAGCACCTCAAGCGCATCACGGAAAGCGGCGGCAAGGGATTCGTCGTGCTCTTTCGCCTGAGTTGCCTGAACATGATCAACCAGCGCTTCGGCCCCTCGGCCGTGGAAGACTGCCTGATGGCCGTCGCCGCCTTCCTCACCCAGAGCCTCCACTCCGACGACGCCATTTACCACTGGAGTGATTCTTCGCTCCTGGCCATTCTGCAGGGCCGCGCCAACGAGCAGATCCTCTCCGCGGAGATCAACCGCATCGTGTTTCAGAATCGCGAAACCAGCGTGCAAATTGGCGGGCGCGCCACCATGCTGCGCATTCCACTTACCTTCGACATCACCCCCATCGAGAGTTTGCAATCGGCCGACGATCTCTACAAGATTGCCCTGCTCACAAACGCCGGGAGAACGCGATGAGCAAAACTCAATTGATGCAAAAACCCACTGACACGGCCGCGCTGATCCCCATCGATCAATTGCCGCTGCCCTACGTCGAGATCGACGGCGGTGGATTCGTCACCCGCGCCAACCGGGCCGCCCTCGACTTCCATCACCCCGATCAGGGCCAGCTCATCGGCAAACACGCCTGGGATTTGATGGCCTTCGAGGAGAAGGATCCGAGCTTCGCCACTTTCATGTCGCACATGCATTCGGGCCGGGATCTACCGCCGGTCACGCGCTCGCTCTTCAGCCGTTCCGGCGCCTTCCGTACCTACGAGATCCACACCAGCCTGATCCGCGACGGCGAAGGAAAACCGGCGGGCTTGCGCGTGATCTATGTCGACATCACGGAGTCGAAGAAGGCCCTCGACGACGCGCGGGGCGAACTTCAGTGGATTGAAAGCGCCATAGCCTCAATGTCCGAGGCCATTGTGCTGACCGATATTCTCGGGGTTGTGCGCACGGTGAACCGCGCTGCGGAATCGCTTTTCGGATTTGCCGCTTCTGAGCTCAAAGGCAAGGTGATCGAAGAAGTGGTACCGGTGGTCGAGTTTCAATCTCACGACGGCACTCCACTCGAGCGCCGTGCCGGCATTGAGCGCAATTTCCAAGGCATCGTCACGCTGCTTGCACGGGGCTCAAGGAAAGTGCAAGCGGAGATCAGCACAGCGCCTGTGGTCGACCAGGCGAATGGCGCCGTGGTCGGCGTGGTGGCCATTCTGCGCCAGCTAAAATGATCGCATCGTGCAATCGCCGGCAGCCGGGTCGCGTCGACTTTTTCAGAGCGCAGAGAACGCGCTCAACGCATGGCTTCAACCGGGTTGACTCTGGTCGCACGGCGCGCAGGCAAGAAGCTGGCCAGCAACGCGACACTCAGAAAAACCAACGGCGCCACGACAAACGTGACCGGATCGTGCGCACCAACCTGGTAGAGCAGGCTTGCCGCCAGGCGGGTGAGCAAAAACGCCGCTGCCAGGCCGATGATGATCCCGGCAAAAGTGAGTGCAAGCGCCTGACGGAGGACCAGAGCCAGAATTTCAGCGCGCTCCGCTCCCAACGCCATGCGGATGCCGAATTCCTGCCGCCGCTGTGCCACGGTGTAACTGAGAACTCCGTAGATGCCGATCATCGCCAGCACCAGCGCGGTGATGGCGAAGATAGCCACCAGCAGCATGGTAAAGCGCGGTTGAGCGCGCGAAGTGTCCACGAGATCGTCCACCGTCTGCATGCCGGTGACGGCCTGATCCTTGTCGACCGCGGCAATCTGCGCGCGCACCGCCGCAGCTAACGACAGCGGTGGAACGATGGTTCGCACCAGCAGGTGCATGTTGCCCCAGGGAATCTGCGGGAACGCGAGATAGAGTTGCGGCTGCGTCTTCTGCTCCAGGCCCTGATTCTTGACGTCAGCGGCGAGGCCCACGACCTCAGCCTGAGGCCAGCGGCCCACTGCAACGTGTTTGCCTACGGGGTTCTGCCCTCGCCAAAACTCGCGCGCGAACGCCTGGTTTACGATGACCACCTTGGGTGCATCGGCATTATCGGCAGCGATGAAGGCGCGGCCGGCAAGCAAGGGCACGCGCATGGCTGCGAACCATTGCGGGCTAATGGCTTCAATATCGACAAACGGACGCTGCGCCAGTGGGACTTCGGGCTGTCCTTCAGGCAGCACCGGAGTGATGCGAATAAAGCCAAGCGGCGGCGCGGCCGACATGGCGACGTTCTGCACGCCGGGAACCGCAGCCACGCGCTCGAGCACATCGTTAAAGTACGCGACCTGTTGCGCGGGCGTGGCGTAGCGCTGTGTGGAAAGTGAGATGTCCATGGTAAGGAGCCCGTGCGCGTCGAAGCCGGGATTGGTACGCAGCAGCAGCGCGAAACTGCGGAGAAGCACTCCGGCGCCCACCAGCAACAGCAGCGAAAGAGCCACCTGGCCGATGACGAGCAGGCCGCGCAGCCGCGCGCGCCCGTGGCCTGCAGAGGCGCCCCGGCCCTCGTCGCGCAGCGTGGCATTCAGATCGATGTGCGCTAATTGCAACGCCGGCGCCAGCCCGAAGAGGATTCCTGCAGCCAGCGAAATGGTGAGCGTAAACAGCAACACCCGGAAGTCGAGGCCGATGGAGAATCCCTGAGGAAGCTGCTGCGCACCCCACTTGACCAGGGCACGTGTGCCTACCCAGCCCAAGGCCGCGCCCACAACACTCGCGGACATGGCGAGCAAAGTACTTTCGGTGAGCAGTTGGCGAACGATGGCGCCAGGACTGGCGCCCAACGCGGCGCGCATGGCAATCTCGCGCCGGCGGGCCAAGGCGCGCGACAACAGCATGCTGGCCACGTTGGCGCAGGCGATCAGCAGGACCACGCCCACGGCGCACGACAGCACCAGCACCTTTCTGCGCACGTCACCCACCACCAGGTCGCGCAGTCCCTCGGTGATCGTATGGATCTCCGGGCTGGCGTCGGGCATGGAGGGATTCAACTCGCGGTACTGGCGATCGAGCATGGAGAGCTCGGAGTCGGCCTGAGCCGGCGTAACGCCCGGCCGCAGCCGCGCCAGAAAATTGAGATAGCCCACCCCCATGCGCAACCGCTGCGGGGTCATGAGCGAAAGCTCGAAATAGCGCGGCGTCCACACATCAGCCTTGCCGACGAATGGAAACTGCACGTTCCCCGGCAACACACCCACCACAGTTTCGCTGGTCGAGTCGAGCGTCACGGTTTTGCCCACAATGTTTGGGTCGGCGTGGTAGCGGCTGCGCCACAACGCATCGCTCAGCATCACCACCGGCGGCCCGGCAGGCGTGCCTTCGTCCTGGGTAAAAGTGCGGCCCAGTTGCGGCTCAACGCCGAGAACCGCGAAGAAGCTGGGCGAGATGCGCGCCACGGGAACCTGCACCGCATCGCCGTTGCCCGAGAGATTGAGGTTGTCCTGCGCCCACACCGCAATGCCGGCGAACGACCGATTATGGTCGCGTATGTATTCGTAGCGCAGCAGAGTCCCGGGGCCGTCGCCCTTGTTGTCTTTGCCCACCAGGGCCATCAGTTGTGCGGGATCGTGGAACGGGAACGGCCGCAACAGCAGCGCGTTGGCTACGGTAAAGATGGCAGTGTTGGCGCCAATGCCCAGGGCCAGCGTGAAAATGGTGCCCAGCGCAAAGACAGGACTGGCGATAAACATGCGGGTGGCGAATCGGAGATCGCGAAGCAGGGCCTGCATGGAGCGTCATTATACGCGGGAGTGGCCAACGCAGATATTCCCGCCACTGCCCCTTAGCGTGCTTTCTTGTTGCCTGGGTTGCTCGTTCTCTGCCTTCATCCCATGGCAGCAACAACTGCGTCGGTGAATTGCGTGGTGCTCGCCGTGCCACCTACGTCGCGCGTCAGCGCCCTGCGCTCGGCGTACACCGTCTCCAGCGCGTTCTGCGCTTTGTTGGCTGCGGCTTCCTCGTCCAGGTGCCGCAGCATCAGGATCGCTGACTGCAACAGCGCGGTGGGATTGGCCAGATCCTTGCCCGCAATGTCGGGCGCCGAACCGTGCACCGCTTCGAAGATTGCGCAATTGACGCCCAGGTTTGCGCCCGGCGCCAGACCCAGCCCGCCTACCAGGCCCGCGCACAAATCGCTCACAATGTCGCCGTACAGATTTTCGAGCAGCAGCGTGTCGTACTGATAAGGATTCATCACCAGTTGCATGCAGGTATTGTCGATCAGGTGTTCGCCATAGGTGATGTCGGGAAATTCCTCGGCCACCTGCCGCGCGCAGCGCAAGAACAGCCCGTCAGACAGCTTCATGATGTTGGCCTTGTGAATGGAGTGAATCTTCTTGCGCCCATGCTTGCGCGCGTAGTCGAAGGCAAAGCGCGCGATGCGCGTCGATCCCTTCTCGGTAATCACCTTGATGCTTTCCACGACGCCCGGCACCACCTCGTGCTCGAGGCCCACATATTCGCCCTCGGTGTTTTCGCGCACGATGACAAGATCGACGCCGGGGTACTTCGTATCGAGCCCGGGCAGATTGCGAATGGGCCGCAGATTGGCGAACAAATCGAACTTTTTGCGCAGTGTAACGTTGATGCTCTTGAATCCGCCGCCGATGGGCGTGGTCACCGGCCCTTTCAGCGCCACTTTGTTCCTCTGAATGGACTCGTACAGCGCCGCGGGAATGTACTCGCCGTGAATCTCAAAGGCCTCGGCCCCGGCCGCAAACCGCTCCCACTCGAACTTGACGCCGGTGTGCTCCAGAATGTGCACCACCGACTGCGTCACCTCCGGCCCGATGCCGTCGCCGGGAATGAGGGTAACTTTGTGTGTTTTTGTATCCGACATATCTTTTCTTCGGCGAAGAGTCAGTGATTAGCTCCTCTTTTTTCCGTGGCTCGCCAGCAGCCCCTCCAGCTCTTCCTTGAACTCGTTCACATCCTTGAAGTCGCGGTACACGCTCGCGAAGCGGATGTAGGCGACGGTGTCGAGACGTTTCAGTTGCTCCATGATCAACTCGCCGATTTCGGCCGTGGTGCGCTCGCGCTCGGGTGCATCCACCAGGAAGCTCTCCGTCGCGTCCACCACTTTTTCCAGCTGCCCCGACGAAACCGGCCGTTTCTCGCACGCGCGCAGCAGCCCGCTCAGCACCTTTTGCCGGTCGAAGCGCTCGCGCCGCCCGTCCTTCTTCACCACCATGTAGGGAATCTCGTCGATGCGCTCGTAGGTGGTGAAGCGCCGGTTGCAGCGCTCGCACTCCCGCCGCCGCCGGATCGAGTCGGCCTCTTTGCTTTCGCGCGAGTCCACCACCCGGTCCTGCCCGAAGCCGCAATATGGGCACTTCATTCTAGGAGAATTCTACGGCATTGCAACCGCGCTACGCGCTGTGCCCCGCACATTGCATGACGCCCAGGAATTTTATCCACGGTCCCACGGCGTCGCGATATTGATATGCCATCACGCGCGAAATCTGATGCAGATGCGTCAGATCGTGCGCCGCCCACGTGGCCAGCAATTGCGACAAAGTTACCGCGCCGAATGCCGGATGCTGCCCCCGCCGCGCCAAGCCCTCGGGCGTTAGCTTCAAGGCGCGCAGTTGGTCCAAACTTTTCGCGCGCGCCTGAGCAAACTCGTCGAGCAGTTGCGGCAGCGTTTTGCCACGGCTCAAGCGCACGTGTCCCTCGCGGTCGAAGGGCGTGAAGGGCGCCGTCTCTCCCGATTCCAGAATCAGCTTCGCCCGCGGCATCCAATTCTCGTGCTCGCAGTGGATCAGGTGCGCGATCACCATGGTCAGGTTCCACGTGTTCCCGCTTTCGTTGCTCTCGGTCCAAATTGGCGAAAGGCCGCGCAGCAACGCGTCGAGCGCCGCCGGCGTGCGCTCCAGCAACGCAACCGTGTTCTCCAGCTCGTGTTCCATTTCGGACTCTCCCTCGCTTGCCTACTCCCTATTGGCTACTGGCTGCTTTCTGCTCTTAGACAACAACGGCCTGAGAACTTGCGCTCCCAGGCCGCTGCCGGCGATCTGTTGGAATTGGACTGAGGCGGTCGCGTATCAAGCGATTGCCAGAGCCATGGCGAAGAACCCTTCGCCGGGTCTTATCTGGAGCCAGAGACGCTAGGCCTCAGGCCTCAGTCACCTCACGTAACCAACTACTCGGTAAATCAATCTTCATAGGCTGGATCAACCTCCTTTCCCGTGTAAGCCCAACTTACGGCCTGCGCCGCCGCGAAGTCAAGCGTTTCGGTGCGAGCGGCGCCCGCCTGAGCACCCCAAAATTCTTGCTCGCCTCACGCACCGTGAGCCCCGATAGCTCGACGCGCGTGGACTTGAGGAATGCGTCGACCGCGCGCCAATCGTGCCACGCATAATCGCGCAGCGCCCAGCCAATGGCTTTGCGGATGAAGAATTCTTTTTCCGCCGCCAGCAGCTCGGCGAAGTGAAACAGCCGCTCAGTGTCCGTCTCGCCGCGCCAGCCAAGCTGGTGCAGCACGGCAATACGCCGCACCCAGAAATTCCGGTGGCCTACCGCGCGATCAATGGCCCGGCGACCCCTCGCTCCTGAGCGGCACACGATCTTGCCCACCACCTTCACGATGCAGTCCACCGTGTCCCACCACGATTTCTGCTGCGCCAATTCGAGCAGCCACGGCAGATCGTCGAGATCGAGCACCGCCTGATACCGGATCAGCAAATCCGCCGCAACATATTGATACTCGCGCTCGCGCATTGCCCACAGCGCTTCGGCCGCGCGGCGCAGCTCAGCGGCACTGGCGTGTTTGAAAGCGCGCATCAGCGGCGCCACTGCCGCGCGACGCGCGGGCGTGCTCACGCCCAGGTAAGCAAAGCGCCCACGCATATAGGCGCCCATGCCTCCGGCGCGTTGGGCGTCTTTCAGCGGGCGCAAGGCGGCACGCACCGCGCGCAGAAACTCCGCGGTCGTCATCTTTGCACGCTCGGGCATCGCCTCCTCGATTGCGTCTCAGCTCTTCTGTCTGCGGCACAGAATCCCCGCCCACTTGCGCACCGCGTCCGCAGTTACCGCGCCGCTGCCGGCCTCGTTCGCTGCCAGTTGCACAGCCAGGCTCCCGATGGTCGAGCTCTCCGTCTCGCCTGCTTCCACCGGCAGTCCCGAGCGCTCTTCCGTCAATCGAATGAGCAGCTTGTTCCGCGTCGCCCCGCCGATCATGTGGATGCGTTCCAACTTGCGGCCCAGCATTTTTTCAAGATTCGCCGTGGCCGCGGCATAGCGCAGCGCAATGCTCTCGAAAATCACGCGCGCCATCAGCGGCTCATTCCCGGGCACGTCGGGCACGGGGTCGAAGCCCAACCGCGTGAGTTCACTGTTGATCCGCTGCGGCATGTTCGCGTCGAGCATGAGCTGCTCCGCATCCAAATCGAGCACGCCCTCTTGTGCATTGCATGCAGCAGCCTTTTGGACGAGATCTTCAATGGACCACGGGCGCCCCGCCGCCGCCCAGTGCTCCATGCACTGCTTGACCAGCCACATGCT
This sequence comes from Acidobacteriaceae bacterium, assembly GCA_030042915.1. The sequence goes on along the minus strand of JASHYS010000494.1, from coordinate 5,769 downwards.
GTTAAAGAGCGAGTGAAACATCAGCCCGCCGCACGCCGCGCCGATGTTGGTGTAGCCCGCATCGAACGCGTGGCGCGTGGTCACCGGCGCATCGGTGAGCGTGCCCACCAGCGACCAGGTGCCCGAGCTGATATAAGCCGTCGTGCTCAGCTCGCGCGGAATGCCGGCAATCGCGCTGGCGGTATCGTGCGTAACCGGCGCTACAATCTGCGTTCGCTTGAACGCATCGAGCGCGGCCAGCGGCCCTTTGATCGGCCCCAGTACCGTCCCTGTCGGCACAATCGGCGGCGCAGCTTCGAGCTCCAGTGCCAGCAGCTTGAACAAATCCGCGTCCCAGTCGCGCGTCTTCAGATTCATCAAGCCGGTGTGGCTGGCGTTGGTGTACTCGCCCACGCGGCGGCCGCACAGCCAATAGAGCAAAAACTCGGGAAACATGGCCCACGGCGCGCGCGCGTCGATCCTCTCGCTTTTGCCTTCGGGGCCCGCCGCCGGATCGGCCATCAATTGGTATACGGTGTTGATGCGCAGCGGCAGCGCGCCTGTGCGCTGATACAGCTCATAAGGTTCGATCAGCTTGTCGCCGGCTTCCTTTGCCGGCATCGTGCGCTCGTCGCGATAGCAGAACGGTTCGCGCAGCATAGCGCCGCTGGTCCCGATGCGCACATAATCCACCGACCAACCGTCGACGCCAATCGATGCAATCCCTTCGGGCGCAGCCGCAGCGGCCATGCGCAGCCCATCCTCCAGGCCCGCCAGCATCCGGCCCAGCGCCCAATACAGCGAGCCGCCGCGATGCTGCGGGCCGTTAGAAATGCGATGAATGAGTTCGATTGAGGGTTCTTCGCCGTGGAAGCGGAGCAACGAAACGCGGCAGCTCTCTGCGCCTAAATCAATGGCAACCCGTGCAGGTTCTTGCATGGCCGCAGCAAAACCCCGTTTCCGTCAGCGCCGCTCCTCGAGGCTCAACGCTGAAAAGCCTCGGTCAGGCCGCCGTCGACAGGAATCACGTGTCCCGTGGTGCAGCGCGCCCGAGGACTGGCCAGGAAGAGAATGGCCTCTGCGCAGTCCACCGGATCGATGGCTTTGTTGGTCAGCGTGCGCTCGGCGTAGAACGCCGCCAGGCGGCTGCGCAATTCGTCGTCGCTGAACGATTCCTGGAAAGGAATATTGTACTTTGTCAGCGACGCGCGCAGGCGGTCGCGCCCGAACATAGTCGATCCGCGCACCACCGTCGCCGGGCTGATGCCGTTTACGCGCACGTTGGGCGCCAGGCTCACTGCCAGCTCGCGGATGAGATGCGAAAGCGCGGCCTTGCTCACGTCGTATGCCTCGCTGCCGCGCTTGGCCACCACGGCATTGGCCGAGCTGGTAAACACCACGTTGCCGTGCAGCCCCTGCTCCTCGAATACCTTCGCGGCTTCGTCGGCAAGCAGGTAATTCGCCGTCACGTTTACGGCCATGGTGTCGCCCCACATCTCGTCGGGAATCTCGCCGTTGAGCGTGGAGGGAAAGATGGCCGCGGTGTTGATGAGCATGTCGATGCCGCCAAAGGCCAGCGACGCGGCTCCCAGCACCTCGCGAATCGATTCGCGGCTCCTGACATCGACGCCGCTGCTTGAAACAAACTCCGGCGACGCGACCGAGGCCAGCTCTGCCGCCACCAGCGCCGCGCCCTCCGCGTTGCGGTCGGCAATAAACACATGCGCGCCGCGCGCTGCAGCCAGCCGCGCCGTTTCGCGCCCGATGCCGCTGGCTCCGCCGATCACAAGCGCGACGCGCCGGCTGAGCTCTTTTTCGGGGGGCTGCCGGCGAATCTTCGCCTCTTCCATGGCCCAGTATTCAATGCGGAATGCCTCCACGGCGGGCAGCGCCACGTAGTTGTCATACACCTTGAAGCTCGCCGGGTTCATTCCCGGCGGGCATTGCGGCACGGGAGTCACTGCAGACAGTTCTTCGTCGGTGGGATGCGCCGAAGGTGGTTTTACTTCGCCGTCGCCCAGCACGCTGGCGCCTTCCATCACGTGAATGGCATTGGTATAAAACTCGCCCGTGATGCGCGCCTCGGTCTTGTTCTTTCCGAAGCTGAACATGCCCATGCCCTGAATCAGCACCACCGTCGGGCTGGCATCGCGAATCGGCGGCGAATCGGGCGTGGCAAAGGCCTTGTAATACGCGCGGTACTGATTGCGGTACTCGGCCAGCGAGCAGTCTATGCTGTTCTTCAGCGCGGCCAGGTCTTCGTCCGGACCCCAGGGCACAAACATGGGCCGTATCTTGGTGCGGATAAAGTGATCGGGGCAGCTGGTGCCCATGAAGGCCATCTCTTTTCCATAGGCCGAATCGATGAATTGCATCACATCGGCATCGTCGCTGAAGTCGGAGATGTAGCGTTGCTTGTCGCTGATGCGCCCACGCAGGAATGGCGCGATGGCAATGGCTGAATTTATGCGGTCGGCGCGCGCCGGCACGGATTGGCCGCCAAAGAGCACCTTCCCGCGCTTGTGCCGCTCAATGAACTGCCCCAGGTTGTCGATCACAGTAATCGTGTTCAGATAGCATTCGCGCTGCGTCTGGCCCCAGGTGAACAGCCCGTGCCCGCCCAGCACGATCCCGTCGCAGCCGGGATTCTCCTGGACGGCCCGCCTCATCACCAGAGCCAGATCGAAGCCCGGTCTCTGCCAGGGCAGCCATATCAGCGCGTGACCGAACTCGCGGTTGAACTCCTCCATTTTTTCCTTGCCATTGGCCGCGGCAGCCAGCGCGATACCCCAGTCGGGGTGCAGATGATCGACATGCGGAAAGGGTAGAAATCCGTGCAATGGCGTATCGATCGACGCAGCCACAGGATTGTTGCGGAAAGTGCACAGCGGGTACATCGCCACCATCTCGTCTTCCGTGTCAACGCCGCGATACCGGCGCTCCAGCGCCAGCAGCTTGTCCATGTAGAGCGTGGCGAAACCTGTACGCTTGATGCTGCCCAGATCGCCGCCCGAGCCTTTCACCCACAGCACATCTACGCGCTCCCCGGTTAAGGGATCGGTATCGGCGACCTTCGAGCTGGTGTTGCCGCCGGCAAAGTTGGTGATGCGCAGATCCGAGCCCAGCAGGTTCGAGCGGTAGCGCAGCAGTTCGGGTTCGTCCAGAGTGGCCGCCACATTCGCATCCCAGCGGTCCTCAAGGAAATGCAAAACAGGCGAAGGGGAAGCAGTTGCCGTTGTCATGGTGTCTACCTATATCGATTCCAGAGGCGCTCCGTCCCAATGAGCCGCCCGCTGGGGAATCTCCGGTTGAAATTGTTTCCAAAAGCGCAATCGCGTGTCCCTCGGCTCATGGAATCCTTCACCTCGCGGGTTCCACACCGGTTAGAACGATCGATTTCTGCCTAGTGAAGCTCGCTGAGCAGGGGATGAATCGAGCTCTTTCTCTATGATACAGCCAGCGGCTTAAGAAAATCGTTTTCCCGGCCGGTTTGGAATTGCCGCGGCGTCGGAACGCTGCCCCAACCGCAACAAATCATTGGTCCAGCGGATCAGGTTCGTGCTATCCGAGGTCTTTGGCTTGCCGGCCCGCTGACTGGCTAACTCGTAGCCTGGCTGACTGCCATGGCCTTATCGGACGCCTCGTGCCCCGCGCCGTCCGATTTCTCCACCGTGCCCAGCGTCTCAGGCGTAATGGCGCGGTGGTGCACGTAGTTATAAGGAGGCACCGTGTAGCCGCGCAGAATCGAAATGCCGAGCTGAATGAGCCGCGGGCCGTAGGTCTCGGGCTCGTGCGAAATGGAACCCACGATGGCGCCCGTTCCCTTGCGCATCTCCTCCATCACTTCGGGGATGCAGTCCTGGCCTACGATGGCGAACTGCGGTTCGGCTCCGGCCTTGCGCACCGCGTCCAGCACGCCCAGCGCGCTGGTATCGTTGGCCGCGGCCACCAGCGTGTGCTCGCCGGCGCGATGCCCCCGCAAATACTCCTGCATCGCCCGATAGCTGGCCTCGCGCATGCCGCGCCCATCGATCTGCACAAAGCGGTCAGCCGCAAGCTCCTTGAATCGCTCGCGAATGCCGTCGAATGCGCCTGCGATGCGGTTCTGCACAAAGCTGCCGGCTTCGCTGAATCCCACGCCCACCACGCGGTCCACTTTGCCCTTCCACTTGCGCTGCGCGTACTGCGCCAGGATCGACGCGGCTTCGTAGCCCACTTCGAAGTTGTCGACGCCAAAGTAGGTGGCATTGGGGTGGGGCACATCGATTGCGACCAGCGGAATGTCGGCCTTCTTGAAGATGTGAGCCACGCGCGGCGCCGCCGCTTCTTCTACCTGGAATTCCAGCACCAGGTCGACGCGCTTGGCCACGAACTCCTCGGCATTGTGAACCGCTACGTCGGGATCGTAGCGGTTGTCGAGCATGAGCAGTTCGACACCCGACGCTGCCGCCGCCGCTGAAACGCTCTGCGCCACGGCCTCGCTGAACGGCATCTCTGCGCTCTGCACCGCAAAACCGAAGCGCAGCCGGCGGGGACGCGAAACCAGCCGGTACTGCCCGTTGGGCGTCTGCGCCAGGTAACCGCGATGCACCAGCGTCTTCAGGATGCGGTAGATGCTGGTCTTCGAGATGTTGGTTCTCTGGTAAACATCTTCGAGCGTCAGTGTTGCGTTGTCCTGCTCCAGCAGTTCGATCACATCGAGCGCCTTGGAGAGAATCGGAATCAGATAAAGCCGCTTGATCTTCGCCTTGGCCAACCGCCCCTCCCGCGTCTGTATTCCTATTGAAACAGCCGTCGCCAACCATCATAAAACAAGGCTTACGATATCAGCCTCCAGGAAATCCTCAAGCGTCTGTGCGCTTCGATTTTCGCTTCGATTCCGCGCCATCAGCCCCGAGTGCGTCGGGATCCCAGCTACTGGCTACTCGCTATTGGCTGCTCCCGGCTCTTCAGGCGTAGCTGCTCACGGCCCCGCTCCGGCTTCTCCGCTCCTGTGCGATGCGCTCCACATAGCCGCTGGCACGCAGCGCCTCCAGCGGATCGGCGGGCAGCCCGCGCGCTTCGCGCCAGGCTCGCACCACCGGCCGCACGTCGCTCCAGAATGCCCCGCGGAACAACTCCTCGGCCGCCACCAGGTCACATTCCTGCTGCAACCCGGCGAGCCGCTTGCGATCCACCAGTGCTGCCTTCAGGTAGAGTTCCTGGGCCGTTGTGACGGTCTGCACCGTGGCCTCTATCTTGCCTTTCAGGTTATGGCTCTGGTCGATCATGTAGGCCACTGTGTGGGGCAGCCCTTCTGACTGCGCGCAGTGGATTTCATGGAAGATGCGGAAGATCTGGTAGGGATCGATCGAGCCCAGCGTGAGATCGTCGTCGGCATAGCGGCGGTCGTTGAAGTGGAATCCGCCCAGCATGCCGGTATGCAGGAGCCAGGCCACAATCTGCTCGATGTTCTGCGACGAGTAGTGATGGCCGGTGTCGACCAGCACGCGCGCCTTGGGCCCTGCCTGCTGGGCCAGGTGACTGGCCATGCCCCAGTCGGCGATGTCGGTGTGATAGAACGCCGGCTCGAAGGGCTTGTACTCCACGAGGAGGCGCTGCCTGGGCCCGAGCTGATCGTGCGCCTTGCGCAGGGCGTCTTCAAGCCAGCCAATACGACTGCGGATGCTCTGCGTGCCGGGATAATTCGATCCATCTGCCAGCCAGAGTGAGATGTCGCGCGATCCCAGGGCCTTGCCGATGGCGATGGAGTCGAGAACGTGGTCCAGAGCCCGCGCACGGATCGCCTTG
>JASHYS010000493.1 GCA_030042915.1 Acidobacteriaceae bacterium | reverse complement strand
TGGTTGCCAGGCGCTGGGCCTTGGAGGCCGCGACCCACACTTCAGTGACATCCACATAGAATGCCGGCATGAGGTAGAGAAACATGAGCCCCATGGCATGCACCTGGCCGCCGTAATGCTTGCAAGTGAGGCCGTGCGCGCTCTCGTGGAAGAAGCCAATCACCAACAGAAGGGTCCAGAACTGCACGATGTCGATGAAGGTTTTTTGCGTGAAGTTGTAGTAGACGGCCACGTCGGGTCCGATCATGCCCCACCTGGAGATGAACACGGTGGCTTCATAGACGAAGAGCAGAACCATGGCCAGGATGCCCCAGCGGCTGTAGATGAAACGGCCCACCCTGACGTCGAGCCAGGTGAGATAGACGTCAGGATCCCAGGCCGAAAACGTCATGTGCGCGACGTTGAACTTGCTTTTGCTGTGGGCGCGCCGCTGGCGCTGCTCGGCGAGCTTCTGGCTGAGTGCGAGGTTCTTTTCCTGGGGACTTTTGTAGAAGAAACGAACTTCCTCGAGGCTGTCGGCAAAAGCGCGAGCCTCAGCGACGGCGATGGCCGAGCCGGTGAGTGCCTGGAATTCCTCGGCAATTTCTTCGAAGGAGCGCTGGCCGTCGAAGAGCTGCGCCAGTTGCCATTGCTGGGGCGTAAGCCGGCAATAATTGGCGCCATCGCGCTGCATGATCCCGATTACAGGCTCGCCGTCGAGGGTATCTTCGCGAGTAATCAGGCTGGGGTCGAGAAGCGGAGGACGGCGCTGCTCCAGGCGAGTCCTGGGGATCTCAGGGAGAGCGGAGTCGAGGGCTTCGCTCAGATTCATGGGGCCAGCCGAATCTGCATGCTCATTCCGGGCTTGAGAAGCGGCGAGGGGCGATCGACAGCGCCGATGACCTGGATGCTGGCGCTGGCGGGATCGATGACCGGGCTGAGTCGCAGAACGTGTCCTGCCTGATGCAGGCCGGGGTAATCGGGGGTGGTGAGATCAAGCGCGGCGCCCACGGTGAATTTGCGCATGGCCGATTCCGGAACAGTGAAGAGGACGCGCAGCGGAGATTCAGCCGTCACCCAGAAGAGGTTGTCGCCTTGCTTCACTTGCTGATCAGGCCGCGCGGAGACGCGGCCCACCACGCCGTCGAAGGGCGCAACGATGCGCGATTGGTCGAGTGCGACCTGAGTCGCGTTGAGTTCGGCTTCGGCCGCCATTTGCTCGCTCTGGTAGCGATCGACCTGGGCTGTGGTTTCGTCGACTTTGTACTTTGCAATCTCCCAGTTTTCCTGGCTCAGGATGTGATCGGCGAGGAGGGCATCGGCGCGGTGCAAATCGGCGCGGGCGCTTTCCTGCTCGGCCTTCCAGTCGCGAACTTCGGCCTGGGCCGCGGCAATGCGGGCCTTTTGCGCGGCGCAGTTGGCCTGCAGCATGCGGTCGTCGAGCTGAGCGAGAAGCTGGCCGGTGCGCACGCGATCGCCGATCTGGACAGCGATATTCACGATTCTGCCATCGCGTTCTGCGCCCACGTCGGCTTGTTGTTCGGCCACCAGCGGGCCGTACGCGGTAAATGTTGCAGGCGTGGCTGCGGGCGGCGCCGGTGTGTCGGCATTGGCCGCAACCGCGCTGGCGTCAGCGTGAGGAGGTGTTGTTTCAGAGGCAGACACTGCGCTGGGAGGCGCCGATTTGCACCCCGACACACAAAGGAGCAGCGCGGCGGCCGCAATCGCGGAAGCGAAGACGGCAAAACCGCGTCGACAGATTCGCGCATTCATGAGATTCACCATCCGATCCAACTCCATAAGGTCTGCCAGAGCCAGAGCGCGGGCCCTCGCAGCAGCACATATCCGGCAGGGCGCCAACCGACAAAAATCTTGGCATTGCCGCTCATTCCGGCGCGCAGCAATTCTTCCGGATTGGTGAGCGGAACTTCGACGGCGAAGGTGCGTGCCTCGGCGGTCACTTCGGCCTCAGGGCTCACCCGGGAAACGGTTTCGTGCCAGGTGCGTTGCGGATAAGTATCCAACTTGACAGATGTATGCTCGCCGGGGCGAATCAACACAATGTCCTGCTGGGCCACGGCGACGCGGCAAATGGCAGAGCTTAAATCGAGCACCTGGGCGAATGACGCGCCCGAATCAAGATGTTCTCCGGCAGCATTCTGCAGGTTGGGCGTAGCCACTACGCCGGAGATGGGCGAGCGCAACTGCGCGCTGTCGACCTGGGCGCGAATGCGCGCGGCTTCAGAGCGCAGGAACTCAACCTGCGCGCGATCGGCGCCGGCCTGCGCGCTGCCGTGGGCCAGGTCGCCCTGCATCTGCAGCAGGGCTTCCTGATAGCGGGCATCGGCGGCGGCAAGCCGCGAGCGCCACTCCCAATCGTTCATTGAAGCCAGCACGTCTCCGGCATTCACGTGCTGGCCTTCGCGCACGAAAACGCGATCCACGTTTCCTGCTTCGGGAGCAGTGACGGTGACCAGATGCTGCGGCGCCACGACCGCCTCGCCGCCCACGCGCATGGGAATGGGGCAGAAACAGAGGAACAGAACCAACACGGCGGCCGCGGTCGCGAAGGTGATGCGTCTTCCGCGGCTGGTGCGCAGCAGGGCGGCTTTTTTTTGCGCAAGCGGTTCGAGGATGCCCATGAGCGGGACTTCGCGGTAGAGCAGAGCGTTGCGCAGCGCGACGGTGGCCTGACCGGCCAGCACCTTGATCATTTCGATCTGCGCCACGCCCAGGAAATCGGGGTCGCTGCTCTCATAGAGCAGCACGCCCAGGCGTCCCTGCTCATCGGCCAGGGGCAGAGAATAAAGCGCGCGATATCCGGTCTCGTCGAAATGCTGCGCGACGTCGGGAGGCAGTGCTGTTTGCTCCTCCTCCTCGGTGCGGCGAAGATGCAGTGATTCGTCCTGCGAGGATAGCCAGCGCGTGAGCTTCTGCAGCCGCTCCACCTGCGGATCGCCCATGGGCAGGCTGGCCATGCCCGATACAGCCTTCAACTGCAGGCGCCCGCGATGGTCGAGAGCGATGGCGCAGAGTTCGTAGGGCAGAACGCTTTGCGGGCTGTTGACGATGATCTGGAGGAGGCGGTCGAGCCGCAGCGTGGAGGTGATCTCAGCGCTCACCTGCACCAAAACTTTGAGGATCTCGAGCTTGCGCTCGGCCATCATCAAGCTGGCATTTTTGAGCGCATTCGACACCGTTTCGGCCATCGACATGAGGAGGAACTGATCGTCATCGTCGAAGGGGTGGTCCTCGCGGTTAACGGCTTCGACAACGCCGATCTCCGAGTCATCCTGCATGAGCGGAACGAGAAGCGCATTGCTGACCGGTGGAGTTGCGCTTTCTTCGCTCTGCCGCGCGTTACGGGCCTGCAAACGCTCGTCGCCGGCGTCGGCAATCAGCAGCGGCTCGCCCTCTTCGGCCATGTCGGCCACATAGCCCTGACCCGGCGCTTCGACCATGCCCTGTTCCACCGTGTCATCGTCTCCCGCGGTTGAAACCAGGCGCAGGTCGGGCCCATCGAAGAGCCACAAGTGCATGGCCTGGCAAGGAAGCATGGCGATGGCTTTGGCGGGGACCAGGGCGATCACTGCATCCATCTCCAGGGTCGCGTTCAGCGATTTTTCCAGGTCGTAGAGCTGCGACATGCGGTGAATCGAGTCCAGCTGTGTTTGGCGGTGCTCCTCAGACAGCTCGCCGGAGAGAATTGCGGGCGCAATCAGGCGCAGGACGGGCGCGAGATCGCGCAATTGGCGCGGCTGAATAGTTGC
>JASHYS010000492.1 GCA_030042915.1 Acidobacteriaceae bacterium | reverse complement strand
ACATAAGCCGCGGCGACCTGATTGCAGGCGCCACAACATCGCCCGTTGTGGCGCGCAGTGTGAAAGCGTCGCTGGTGTGGATGGATCAGCGCCCCCTCGATGCGAATCGCCGCTATTTGCTCAAGCACGCCAGCCATAGCGTGCCTGCGTTCGTCTCCTCAGTCAACTACCGCGTGGACTTGAACACGCTCGCACAGAAGCCGGCGTCGACACTACGCATGAACGACATCGGAGGCGTCTCGTTGCACCTGCTGCAGCCCATCGCTGCAGATCTCTATTGTGAGAATCGCGTCACCGGGGCGCTGATTCTCATCGATCCCGAGACCAACGCCACCGTAGCTGCGGGAATGGTGGCAGCAGCGCAACGCGAGCCTGCTGCGAGCGATGAGGACGAAGCCGGCGCTTGGGGACGCGTGACCGCAGGCGAGCGGGAGGCGCGGTGGGGCCATCGCGGGGGAGTGCTCGAAGTGGCTGGTCCAGCGGATCTGATCGACGCCGTTGAACGATCTCTCTTTGCCGTAGGCGCGGTCACGTGCCGTATTGACTCCAGCGAGTTGGCATCACTCAGGCTTGCGGATGCATTCGGCATTTTAAGCGATCTGCAAACCCAGTCGGGACTGATCACTCTCGTTGTAAACGCTGACGATGGCGGCGCCCTCGTCGTTCGCTCCGGCGGGCATGAAATTACGCTCGATGCGAGCAACAGGATGCACGCGGTCACGGCGGTGCATCAGCTTCTGCGTGCCGCGGGCATCTTCATCTCCACCGAAGGAGCCGATTTGTAATGGGAATTGCGGAGATTGCCGCCGAAGTGAATTCCAGGCTGGATGCTGTCCGGTCCACTCTGGCGCGCGAGGTGACGGGCCGTGGCGACGTGTGCCTGACGTGCAGTTTTCAAGCCGAGGATGTCCTGCTCACAAAGCTCGCTCTCGCGCTCGATCCAAAAATACCCGTCCTGTTTCTCGATACCGGCTACCACTTTGCCGAAACCTACACCTATCGCGATCGCATTGCCCGCGAGTGGGAGCTGAACCTGATCAACCTTTTGCCCGAAAAAACCGTATCCCAGCAGGAGGCGGAACACGGCTTGCTTTATCAGTCGGCGCCCGACCGCTGTTGTGGTCTGCGCAAGGTCGAGCCGCTCTTCAAAGCCGTTGCGGAATATCGCGTCTGGCTCACCGGCTTGCGCCGCGAGCAGGCCAGGAGCCGCGCAGCCCTTGAGGAGTCGGCGATGTTCTCACTTCCCGGGGGCAAGCAGGTGCTTAAGCTCGCTCCGTTGGCCTCGTGGACGACGCGCGATGTTTGGTACGCATGCGAGCAACTCAAAATTCCGCTGCTGCCACTCTACGCGCGCGGATACACATCCATCGGCTGTGAGCCCTGCACTTCGTTGCCGCTCGATCCCAACGATCCACGCTCTGGCCGCTGGGCCGGCCGCAAGGTGGAGTGCGGAATTCACATTCAGGCCGCGCCGTCGCGGTAACTGGATATTTGGAGACTGAGAGCTAGCGAATGCAATACTTCATCGGGTTCCTGATCGCACTCTTTATTGCGCTCACCGGCGTGGGCGCCGGCACCATTACCGTTCCCGTTCTGGTGCTGTTTCTCGGTGTGCCCGCACCGGTCGCGGTGGCCATCGGCCTCACGTTTTCAGCGGCGGTTAAGCTGATTCTGGTGCCCGCGCAGATCGCGCGCCGCAACGTTGCCTGGCGCACGCTCGGTTTCATGTTGCTCGGTGGAGCGCCCGGCGTGCTCCTTGGTTCCCTGTTTCTCAGGCACCTCGTCACTTCGGGCTCCCAAAACCTGCTGAACGCCATTCTCGGCGCCATCCTGGTGGCTACCGCAAGCTGGCAGATTTTTTATTCGTTCCGGCCGATGCGCGAGAACCCTCAGGCGCGTGATCGCAGCCCCTTGCTTTCGTGGCTTATGTTCCCGGTCGGTGCGGAAGTGGGATTTTCATCGGCGGGCGCCGGAGCACTGGGCAGTGCCGCGTTGTTGAGCCTCACCCCGCTGGCGCCTGCCCAGGTGGTTGGCACTGACATCGTCTTCGGATTTCTGCTTTCGCTCATCGGCAGCGGTGCGCACTGGTTCACACACGCCAACAATCCCACGTTGTTGCTGCAGTTGATCGCCGGCGGAGTGGCCGGTGCTGTTGCCGGCACGCTCATCAGCGCCCGAGTTCCGCGCCGGCCACTGCGCTTCGCCCTCTGGGTATGGCTGCTGATCCTCGGCGGCCAGTTTCTCTTCAACAGTTACCACGTGTGGGCTGAAACCCAATCGGGAAAGCGGGTGGACGAAAACTCGGTCAGCAATCGCACGGCGGAGCGGAGCAAGTAGCGGATGTGCTGTTTTCCGGCTCTGATTCGAATAGCTAAGTGCTCACCTATCTGATTTGTTAATTGTGGGACTTACTTGTGATTACCCAAAAGTTCGTTGCATTTTATGTGGAATTGAGATACTCTCGTTGACGTGAAGAACCTATTCCAGTCGTATCTGTCCGAGAACCTCAGCGATTCACTGGGGATGGAGGGGTGCGGCTGATTTAGGAGTCAGCGAATCGCTCAAACCCCTCGATTTATCGAGGGGTTTTTCATTTTACGGGGGTTGTGAATTTACGCAGGAGCCCGCCGTTTGCCGATCGGCTCGAACTTATGAGCCTGATTACTCGACGTGTATCAAAGCTGGAAAGGAGTTAGTCGGTCTGGGGATGTGGTGGAAATGGGAGACACACTGGTCTTAGAAACCAGCGCCTTCGAGCATGAGAGTTCAAATCTCTCCATCCCCACCAGAATTCATTGAGGCGTGACCAACCTCGGCTCCCGTCTGCGCGGCCGAATGTTAGTGGCGAGTGGTGTAACTGGGAACACGCCGCGTTCTGACCGCGGAGATTCAAGGTTCGAAGCCTTGCTCGCCAGCCAGTTAGCTGCTATGCCAAGGTGTAGCTGACGCTGGTAAGCGAGCGTTCCCCACTCACGGCCTTCTGTTCCGGGCCATCGGGTGCAAGCTCTACCGAATCTCGATGTTCGCTCCCTTGCCGTCATCCGCAATCTGAATGGCCATGGCTTCCCGGTCTCGGGTGATGCCTTCGGCAATTCTTTTTCCGTTTACCAGAATCTCATTCTGCGTCGGCGTCCAACCGTAAATCTCGGCGCGAATATCCTTCCACCAGGCAGGGAAGGCGCCTTCGTGTGCGCCGATGTTGAGTTCCAGCCCCTCCCGCGTGACCTGGCAAGTGAAATTCATTCGCAAATAAACCCCCTGCTGGAAGGCATAGCTCTTGCCGTCATCCAGGTAAAGGGTTCCTGCGCACCGATCGCCGGCGTAAATACGCAATGTGAGCGGGCCTTGCGGGGTTTCATCGGTGCTTTGGACGAGCGGCGCCATAGGCAGGATAGCGCCGGCGCGCACGAATACAGGAAGTCGGTCAAGCTTTGGAGTCACCTGAACAGCCAACGGCTGCTGCGGATCCTTTGGTGGATCGGGATCGAGGGTGACTGTGACCGGCTGCGGTAGAGGGCGCGGGCAGATTTTCTCGCCAGTCCAGAAGTCGTACCATCCGGAGCTGGGAAGTTCAGCCTGGTACTCGTCCATCTCATCGGGGAAGGGAGGAGGTGCGATGAGCAAATCGGGTCCGAGCAGAAACTCGCCCGCCGCCGGCACATCGAGATCCATCGGATGGCGATCGGCAGTGGCGTCCGGGAACTCCAGGAACAGCGGCCGGACCAGCGGCAGCCCAGTGCGCGATGCCTCTTCAGCCAATGTGTAGAGATAAGGCATCAGCTCATATCGGGTTTCGATGAAATGCCGCCGAATCGCCTCCTGTTCCGCTCCGCCCACCCATGGCTCCTTGTTTCCGGCGCCTTTCTCGCTATGATCGCGATCGATGGGCTGGAAGCTGGCGATCTCCATCCACTTTGTCATTAACTCGGGTGTGGGAGTTCCCGCGAACCCGCTTACGTCGGCGCCGCTGAACGCGAAACCGCTCAGCCCAAGATTCTCCAGCATCGGCGTCGTCATGCGCAGATGGTTCCAGCTGCTGCTGTTGTCTCCGGTCCAAGTGGCCGCGTAGCGCTGCCCGCCGGCGTAGGTGGCGCGTGTAAGCACAAATGGGCGGCTGTCGGGATCGAGCGCGCGGAGGCCATCGAACGTGGCACGCGAATTTTCCATCCCGTATACGTTGTGAATCTCGGCATGGCTTGCCGTGCGCGGCGCAAAACCGGGCTCGTCGATGCGGTGCACCACATTCAATGGCATGGTCTGCGTGGGCGAATTGAAGATCGACGGCTCATTCATGTCATTCCAGAAACCGTCGGCGCCATCCTTGCGAAACTCGCGATACAGCCCGCCCCACCACGCACGTGTTTGCTGCCGCGTGAAATCGGGAAAGACGCTGCGCCCCGGCCAAACAACACCCGTATAAACCGAGCCGTCGGGGTTCTTGACGAAATGATCCCCGGCCATGCCCGAGTCATAAGGAGGGTAATCGGGCCCGGGGCAGTCGGCAATGTGCAGATCGGTAATCAACACCAGGTGGAAGTGCTTCGCCTTGAGTTGCGCGATCAAGCCGGGCAGGTCGGGAAAGGTTGCATGATCGACCGTGAAGGGGCGGTTCTTGTACTGGTAGTCGATGTCGAGATACATCGCGTC
>JASHYS010000491.1 GCA_030042915.1 Acidobacteriaceae bacterium | reverse complement strand
AGCGGCAGCTCCTGCTGCTGCGGCTTGGCGCTTTCGTAGGCGCGCACAATGCGCTGCACCAGCGGATGGCGGACCACGTCGCCTTCCTCGAAATGGCAAAAAGCGACGCCTTCGACACCATCGAGAACATTGATGGCATCGACGAGGCCGGATTTGCGGGGGTTGGGCAGATCGATCTGGGTAATATCGCCGGTAATGACGGCTTTCGAGTTGTTGCCCATGCGCGTCAGGAACATCTTCATCTGCTCGGTGGTGGTGTTCTGGGCCTCGTCGAGGATGATGAAGGCGTCGTTGAGGGTGCGGCCGCGCATGAAGGCCAGCGGCGCGACCTCAATCACGTTGCGGTCGAGCATCTTGTCGACTCTATCGATGTCGAGCATGTCGAAGAGAGCATCGTAAAGAGGACGCAGATAGGGATCGATCTTTTCCTGCAGGGTGCCGGGCAGAAAGCCCAGGCGTTCGCCGGCTTCCACCGCCGGTCGCACCAGCACGATGCGGCTCACGCGCTTGGCATTGATGGCGGCCACGGCCAGGGCCACGGCGAGGTAGGTCTTGCCGGTGCCCGCCGGACCCACGCTGAACACCATATCGTTCTGCTCGATGGCTTCGATGTAACGGCGCTGGTTAAGCGAGCGAGGTTGCACGACGCGTTTGATGCCGGCCGAGCGCTGCCTGCCTGCTTCGGCCACGGAGCGCAGGTTGGCGGCGCTGTCGGCAACTACCAGGCGCAGCATGCCGTTCAATTCGCCATTGTGGGGATGGATCCCCTGGCGGCGGAGGGTCTCGAAGTCCTCAAAGATGCGGCGGACGCGAACCACGCCTTCTTCGGAACCCTCAACGTGGACGGCGTCGGAGCGCAGATCGATGCGCACGCCGAGCGAGTCTTCAATCAATCTAAGGTTTTCATCGCGGGTCCCAAAAAGGGGCTCAAGGTTGGGTGTAATTTCCAGGGCAATCTTCAAAGGATTTTACGTCCTCCGGGACGGCAAGTTGTGTTTGTATAACCCCGGCGGCGGAAGCAGAGTTCCGCGATCCGGGCAGCTGTAAGAGTGCTATCGGCGGCGGGCGCAAGCAACGTGAAAGCCGCATAGGAAGGGCAGTGAAAACGCCCGTGTCCAAACAGGAAAATGGCTGAATTTCGAGGGAAGTGCAGCGCGCGCGGCCGAGTCCTGCCGAATCGATGGGCTGCCCCGAGCGACCGCGAGATGGGAATGTTGACCAAATTCTGTATTGCGAGAGTAGCGCGGCTGGAGTACTGCGTCAACCACCGCTCATGTAATTTTGATGCGCCGGTTGCCGGAGAAGATACCGGGGACCGAAGCGGGCGCCCGGGAACCCGCGGACAGAGTAGATTTCTGCGGGCGAAGGTTACCTTCGGCGCGGCGGAAGTAACGAAAGTGCGGCTGACCCGACCAGAAAGCGCGGCGGGAATACAATCGGGACCATGAGATGTTCGGGCGGCATGACACGGCGGGAGGTACTGCGATGGGGCACGACGGCGGCAGCCGCGGCGTGCGCGGCTCGCGCAGGAAAAGCGCTGGGCGCGAGCGCAGACGTGCGTCCGGCATTCCGGCCCACGCTGTTAGACCAGGTGAGTTATGGGCAGGTTGATCTGGCGTCTGGCCCTGCGCAAAGTCAGTTCGACGAAACGCGTGAAGTGCTGCTGAACCTGAGCGAAGACGGCTTGCTGCGCCCGTTCCGTGTCCGTGAGGGGCTGCCCGCACCGGGTGACGAGCTGGGTGGATGGTATTCGACGGATGGGTTTGCGGCGGCGTGTCCCTTCGGGCAGTGGATCTCGGCTCTGGCGCGTATGTATTCGGTGACACGCGACGCGGCAACTTATGACAAAATCGACCGGATGATTCGCGGCTATGCCGCGACACTGGAGCCAAGCGGCAAGTTCTACCAGCACTACCGTTGGCCCGGCTACATCTACGACAAGCTTTCCATCGGGCTGACTGATGCCCACGTCTTCGCACGTCATCCCACGTCGCTTGACGTGCTGGCGCGAACGACTGACATTGTGTTGCCCTACCTACCGCCCAAGGCGATGCCGCACCAGGAGACGCCGCTGGTCGCCGATGAGGACTTCAGCCGGCACGTGTGGGACGAGACGTATACGATGCCGGAGAATTTCTTCCTGGCGTGGCGGCGGACTGGAAACCGGCGCTACTACGATCTGGCGAGGCGGTTTCTCTTCGATGAATACTTCGATCCGCTGGCGCGTGGCGAAAACGCGCTGCCCGGGCGTCACGCGTATAGCCATGTGAACGCGCTGGGCTCGGCAGCGATGGCGTATCTGGCCATGGACGACGACAAGTATCTGCGCGCGGCGAAGAACGGGTTTCGCTTTTTGCAGGAGCAGAGTTACGCCACCGGCGGCTGGGGTCCGAGCGAGCACTTCGTGGAGCCGGGGAGCGGCGCGCTGGGCGCAAGCCTGGAGCAAGATCACGCGAGCTTTGAAACGCCGTGCGGCAGTTACGCGCACTTCAAGCTGGCGCGCTACTTGTTGCGTATTACCGGCGATCCGGCCTACGGCGACAGCATGGAGCGAGTGCTGTACAACACGGTGCTGGGCGCCAAGCGTTTGCAGCCCGACGGGCG
>JASHYS010000059.1 GCA_030042915.1 Acidobacteriaceae bacterium | reverse complement strand
GCCAGCAACAACGCCGCCTCGCCCATCAACCGCCATCGCGAGGAAGGCGAGCTGGTGGCCGGGGACTAGCCGTCCAGGCAGCCGCGCTTTCGGCGCAAAACAGGGGTGCCCCAGGTCTCGATTCTGAGACCTGGGTTCGCACGACGCAACCGAGTCGAGGGTCTCGCAAACTCAAGTTCACTGGCCCCTTGGTTCTCTCCAAAAAGCGAAGGCCGTCCGCACTGGCGGACGGCTTTCGTGCTTCTGCAAACGGGACCGAGGGCCTGCCTTCTGGCAACCTTGCAGATTATTTCCGCCAAGTCGCTAGACTGGGGTCAAAGATCGAGGAACAGGGCCGCCGATGGGCCTACGGTCCGAAAGGCCGCCGTAAGTCCTCATCTTCGACCACTTTGGACTGTAGCTGCTTTGTTTTCAGAGGGTCAGAGAAAATGATCAAAGATCATGTGATTGAAGACAAACCGCTTAGTCCCCAAAAGGGGGGGTATCTTCACAGGGCTGTGAGACTGTGACGCTGTGTGATGGAGGGGAGGCAGGCAGCGCGCCGGGCGTCCAGGACCTGGGCTCAGAACCGTGCGCTGGGCTTTCCCGGCCAGGGCGTATTGAAGCTGTAGCTTACGCCGCCTGAAGCGATGGGGAAAAACGGCACCCGGTTCAGGCTATGGCGCCAGTTGGCAAGTTTTGCCGCGAGGGCGCTGTTGAAGGCCGCGCCGGCGGGGCTCGAGCTGTTGGCGGCATCGCCGCAATTGGTGAGTTGCCCGTTGGTGCAGATCGTTCCCGTCATGCTCAGGTCAAGCGAGGGTGCGCCCGTAAAGGCGACGCCGAATTCCGATGGGAACGACCAGTGGCGGCTGGAGCGCGGAATGAATTTACCGAAACCCATGGTGAGGGTGGGCGCGGGCCGCACCGTATGGAATGCCAGCGCTACGTTGCCCATCAACGGACCCGAGTTGGTGCCGCCCGCAAAGAATGTCTCCCCGTTCATGGTGAAGCTGGTTCCGGGATCGATGCGCATCACTGCAGAGGCGTGGTTGTCGTTATAAAACATCAGGCCCGCGCTCAGCCGGATGGGAGTGTTGAAAGGATAGAGATCGAGAGAGGCCGAAGCTGTGGCCAGGTGCAGTCCTCCGATGATATTGAACTCGTCCACCTCGATGGGCCCGTTGTTATAGGCAAAGTAATTCCCCGACAAGCGCGCATCGAAGACCTGCGTGAGAACCAGCGCCGAGTTCACGCCGATTCCGAGCGGCGAAATGCCCACTCCAATCCCGGCACAAGAAAATGGATTCTGGTGTACTACGACCGCGGGCACATTTTCAAAGGAGTTCCCTTTTCTGGCGGCAGCCATCTCCGCATTGAATGGCGGCTGCGGAACCGCGTTGGCGGTCGCGTCGCTCGCATTTGAAGTCGCAGCGGGCTGCTGCGCCTGATCCCCAGGCGATTGCGCCCGGCTCACTGGCGCAGGAATCAGAAAAGCAGCTCCGGCCAAAAGCAAAATCCAAATGGAAAACCCGCGGGACTACCTCAAGAAAAATCTCCTGGCGCGGATGTTTTCCGTGCTCACGGATCAGAATCTTCTTTTTCCAGAGCAGCCGCCCTCCAATTTTCGTGGGATGCAATTCGGCCATTCATTTCGGAGTGGTAATGACTTATCGGATCGTTTCCGGCGCTCAATTTCGGTTTTCTGAGCACTCCCGGTTGTGCTAGTATGCCGGGCATCTATGATTTCCAAATACCTCGCGACTTTGATCGCTACGGTGGTACTCGCCACGCTCATCGCGTCTTCGCTCAAGTTCGCGACCAGCTCCCAGGTGCTTAGCGGAAATGCCCTGAACGAGAATATGAAATTCGAATTCACCATCGCCGCCGGCGGCAACCAGTACTACATCATTGACACCGATATGGCGCAGTATGTGCAAACCCACGTTGGATTCACAACGCAGGGCCCGCCGCACGTTGTGAGCGCCAATGTCCAGGTGACGCCCGAGCAGGTTTCATGGACCGAGGACCGCACCACCCATATCGCACCGGGCGCGGCCATGAATGTTCAACTCGCCTGGAACACTCCCTCCGATTCTGCCAACGGCGCCGGTGGCTCCATCTTTCTCAACTTTCCTCAAATTCCGGGATTGGAAGGGAAAACCGTCACCTTCCGATCCGGCCCCTTCCAGGTAGACGACGCCGGACGCTACGTGATTCGGCAGGCGACCACTTATCGAAGCGCACCCCTGGTTGTGCTGGCGCGTTTCGTGTTTGCTCTGGCGGCAGGCTTGTCGTTCGGCATGTTGCTGCACACGCTCGGCTGGGCGTTTGTGGTGAGAGGCGAGAAACGCAAACGCCTCTCTGCTTTGCCGCCGCAAGGCGCGGGGTTGCCGCGGACGTTTTATCCAAACCCGATTACCGAGTGGGTTGTCTGGCTGCTTGTGTTCGGCATTGGCGCATTGATGGGTAGCATGCTGGCCGGCTTTTCCATCGCAGACGGCTTTATGAGCTCGTCGATGGTGCATTTTGACTACGCTGCTCTTGGCATTCTAACGGCCATTGCTTTTCTGGCCGCCTACTTCGCCGGCAGGCGTGTCCTGACCGTGCGCGTGGAATCGGAAGGCATTTCCTACGCGCGGGGCCGCGAAAACATCGAGTGGGTGAGCGCTATCTGGAGCAATGTTCTCGCGGTGAATCAAAGATCCAAGACCTATCGCGGCAGCACCACCTATTGGACGGAAATCGAGTTCAATGACGGACGCGGGAAACTTAAGATCCCACAATCGATGGTGGATTACGCCGGTTTGCGTGACCTGCTGACGAACACCACCGCGGGCCAGATACGAGGCTGAGTTCACAACAGCTCCTGTTAGAATGGCGACGAATCAATTCATCGTTCCCCGGGGGACCCATGAAAATTCAAAGTCCGGCAGGACTGGTTTCTGCCTTGTTCACCGCCGCCGTTTTCATCGCCGGCGCAGCCGCGCAAACGCAGGCTGCGCCCCCACCGGCCACTCAGCCTGCTCCCGCACCAGCCACCCAGAGCGCGCCCGCGCCAGCCACGCAGCCCGCGCAGCCGCAACCGCCGCCGACGCAAGCGCCGAGTCTCTGGATCGCAAAATTCACATGCGAACCCGATGCCGCTTCTGCAGTAGCCTCAACGCAGATGTCGGTCGACAATGCACTGAACTACAGCAGTTTGTTTAGTGCCGTTGCCTCGTTCGACACCACTCCGCAGCAGCCGGCCGGAACCTGGTCACTGACCGCCAACGAAGTGGAATACAAGGCCGGCAGCGCCGCAGAACGGACATTAGTCGGATTGGGCGCCGGGCGCGCTTCCATCACCATGGAATACAAGCTGACCAATGACGCGAACCAGGTGGTGTGGACGCAGCAGATCAAAACCGAGCCGTCGTTCTGGGGCGCATCGGGAGCGCAAGGCGCCGTGCAGAACCAGGGCGCGGCCGTCGACGAGCAAGCGCAGAAGCTGACTCAGGCGCTTACAAAATACTTCAACCCTTCGGCACCGAAGGAAAAGAAAAAGAAGTAGGCGCTGGCGTCGCTTGCTGCGCTCGGCCTGGCGAGATCGCGACCGCATTAGACGCAGCCGGACTTCATTGAGTTTCACAAAATTCGCGCGTTGTTCTGCACGAGTTTCACCTTGAATTGATGGTGCTTGTCGCACAAGGTTTCGCGACGCAACTACGCCCCTGTCTCCGTGTTTACCTTCGCAATGGCCGCGAAGCACGAGCAAGGCCAGGAAGGGGACAAACGGAAAATGAACGCGACAAAAGCTACCATCATTCTGGGTGCACTGCTTTCGGCGAGCATCGTGCTCGCGCAGGCGCCCGCCACCAACCAGGCTCCCGCTGGGCAAGCCTCACAAGCGCAGCCGGGCAACAACCACCGCAACTTTGATCCCGGCCAGCAGGCCGACCATCTGGGCCAGCGGCTCGGACTCACCTCCGACCAGGTGGCGCAGATCAAGCCCATCCTTGCTGACCGCTTTGAGAAGATGCAAAACCTGCGCGCCGACACGTCGCTCAGCCAGCAGGATCGCCACGCCAAGGCGCAGGCTATCATGCAGGACGCGAACGGCAAGATCGAAGCGCTGCTAAGCGATACGCAGAAGCAGCAATTCGAGCAGATGCTTGCTGAACGCCGCAATCACCAGCACCGCCCGGCACAACCTCAGGCGTAAGTATCAGAGGTGTGTTTGGACGAACCCAGGTCTCAGAGATTCGAGACCTGGGGAAGCGGCGGCGCCTCAGCCGACTTGGCTGATTTTCACGTGAAGTGACGCAAAGTCAGGCGTGCCCAGGCCACGGGCCGCAGCCATTTGCATACAGGGCAGCCGCTCAGCATCCAGGTCCCAATAGGCCTTGGCCGCATAGGCATCAATTGCGACAGGATCGGTGCCCGCGATGAGCGTTTTTTTCAAAACTACATCTTCGGGATTGCCGCCCGTGGGCCCGTTGCGCACAAGCACGCGGTAGCAGTCCAACAGCGTGAGCGTGGGCAACATAAAGCCGGCCAGATCGGCCAGGCTTTGGTGGATCTGCTGGTGCAGCCGGTTGCGCTCGCCACCCAGAATACCGTACCAGTTCTTCATGCCCAGCGTGGCGCCGGTCAGCGCGTGATGCTTAGCGATGGGCAGGTTGATTACCTTGTCGGCTTCGAGAAACGGAGCGAACACCGGCCAGTTTTTGAGCACCACCCCGCCCAGATCCACTTCGCGAAAACGATCTGCGTCGGGCAGGATGACTTCGGCCCCTTCGGCACGCGCCGCAGCCTGGATGCCCGAACGCTGAAAGCAACGCCGCGGCTCGTTGCAGCTTACGTCGGTGACGATCACGCGCCTGGCTCCGGCGTGCCAGCACTGGCGCACCATCTCGGCCACCAGTTCCGGATTGGTGTTCGCCGCCTGCTCCGGCGTGCGGTCCCACGCCATGTTAGGCTTGAGCACGACCACGTCCTGCTTGCCGATGAACCGTCCGATGCCGCCCAGATTCTCGAGTGCCTGCGCCGCCAGCGCAGGCGGCTCGCCTCCCTGAGCGATGGTCATCTGCGGCCATTGCGCATCGACCGCGACGCGATGATCGCGCTGCGCCTGTTCGGCCTGCTTCGGAATGGGCCTCTTACTTTGCTCGCTCAGCCAGAAGGCAGCGCCCGCCGCGCCGGCGGCGACGCCGCCCACGCGCAGCAGTTGCAGCAGGGCTTCGCGCCGCGTCATTCCCGATGCCGTTTGCGCGGTTGGTTGGTCGGGGCTTTTCGCTCGAGCGTCTTCGCCAGCCATCGGTTACCTCAGACTTCCAGCAGTTGGATGCGCTGCGGATCGCACGTGCCCAACCGGTGCACCGCATCGGCAGCGGTGGCAATGTACGCCGGCGCGCGCCCCACGGCTTCGAGCCTGGGCATGCCGGCGTCGGCCCGCCTGCGCTCGATCATCTGCCACGTTGTCGAGTCCACCGCTACGGGGTCGGCGCCCAAAACCAGTGCATTCGGATACCACAGCCGCTCGGGGCGGAAGCCCGGACCTCCGTCGTACACCGACGATATGGCATCGCCAATGGTGAACCGCATCTTTGCGCGGACCTCAGGGATGGCATTCAAATCTGCTACGGCCGGATTGCAGTTGTTGTCGTGCAGCAGATACGGCCGGTCGACCACGCCGTACATGTTTTTCATGGAGAACGTGATGCCGGCCATCTCGTGATCTTTCAAGATGGGCAAGTTGATGATCATCGCGCACTCGCGCGTGAGGATTTTGGTCAATCGCACCTGCGCCCTGCCGCATGCCACCGTCGCGTCCTCGTAGCCGCTTACGTCGTTGCCGTAACAGCGCACGCCACTCGGATTGGTGTTTTCAGAAAGCCCGCACGCGGCGAGACTGCGTGCATCGCGCTCGAAGATGAGAATGTTCGACGCGCGCACGCCCACCTTCTGCAAGCTCTCGGCGACGGCCATCGCCAGTGCCGCGTGGGTTGAGATGCCGCGCCCACCCAAGCCGTTCACCTTGAGCCCAATGACTTCGCCGGCAAGCACGCTGGCCGGCACGATACTCTTCCACGCCTCCGCCGGCTTGTCGCGCCCGGTATAGGCCGCCAGTGCCCTTTCCAGCAGATTCAGCACGCGCTGCTCATCGGGGCTGGTGGCCGCGCCATGAAGTGACGCGTCGCGCGCGATCACAACTCGGGATTTGTCCGCAGGCGCATGCTGGGGAGCCTTCTGGCCAAGCATCCCGGCGAGGGCCCAGTTTTCAGCCGCTCCAGACGATCCCAAGAGGGCCGCGCCTGCGGCAACATGCTTCAGAAATTCTCTGCGACTCTTCATTTGCTTAAGAACCTCCATCACGGCCGATCCCTCGTCTTGTCTGGGCTCGACCCGCCCTGCAGCCTGATTCCTAGAGTTTTGCCTCAACAGCGCGCGCCAGCGCAATCAAGGCATCCTGGGCACCCGGTCCATCTTCATAGGCCACAATGCGCACCAGGTACGCGCCCTTCCTGAAAACCACGCTCTGGGCGTACGCAATGCCCGCATCTCCCAGAGGTACTTTCTTGGCTTCGCTCGTCTGTCCTTTCTCAAAGATGGTGCGCGCGCCCGCGGCATCGTCCATGGTATAAACGTCGACCACTGCTTCCAGCTGGTTTTGATCTTTGTAGTCGGAGGTCGAAGCGGAAACAATTCCGGCCTGAATGTACTGCTCCGCGTCGCCGTCGATGTACTGCCACAAGTCCTTAGCTGCAAACGTGCGTGTGTCGCTGGTCTTCTCCCATCCCACCACAGCGCCCGAAACCGGAAAAGGATCGATGCTCTTCGTCTTGCATCCCATGCAGACCTGGAGAGCAATGATCGGGAGCATGGCAACGGCGTTCTTCCTACCTGGACCAAACATCCTCGATTCCTTTCCTCACTTGCGAGTTAACAAGATCTGGCTTCGCGGCGAGCGACTTTCGCCGATGCTGGTGACATAAACGGCCGGGCGCTCCTGGAGCGGACAGGCATACTCGCAGGCACCACATCCCACACAAAGGTTGGGATCGACGCGCGGCTGCTTCACCGTCTTGGTTTTGCCTGCCGAGTCCACCACTTCCGCTTCCTCAAGGTAGATGGCCTTAGGCGAAACCGGACACCACTCCTCGCAGACAATGCAATCGGTGGCCATGGCCCAGGGCAAACAACGACCGCGGTCGTAGAATGCTGTGCCCAGCCGTACCGGCTGGCTCTGTGCCGTCCCCACACCCACGACCCATCCCTTTTCGCGCGGCGTGATCTGCCAGATGGCGCCGGTGGGACAAACCTCGGAGCACAGCACACAGCTCGGTTCGCAGTAGCCGATGCGCGGCACCAACGTGGGCGACCACAAACCCTCCAGGCCGGCTTCTTCTAACGTGGGTTGCAGTGCATTGTTGGGGCACACTTTCATGCATTCTGAGCAGCGGATGCAACGCGCCAGAAAGTCCGGCTCATCCAGAGCACCCGGCGGCCGCAGCAGGCGATCGTTGCGGCTCTTGCCGAGCCCGGTATTCGCGCGCAACAGGGGAACCACCACGACGCCAGCAGCGAGGCCCGTGAGGGTGCGGCGGCGGCCCAGATCCGGCGAGGCCACTTCTTTCTCCTTGCGGAAAAAGCGAAACGCCAACGCATGCTCGGGGCAACTGTCGAGACAATTCATGCACATCAGGCACTCAGACTTGCGCCACGGCGCATTGCCGACGGGATCGTCGCCGCCCTGGCAATGGAGGAGGCAGTGATTGCAGTTGTTGCACTGCGCAGAATCCTTATGCAGGCCCAGTACCGACCATCGCGAAACTGCGCCCAACAGTGCGCCCAGAGGGCAGATGGAGCGGCACCAAAACCGCGTGACGCGCAGGCTGGCCGCGAGAATGACCAGGAATAAAATGCCCAACACCAAGGCCTGCGAAAAATGCGGCTGGCGGAATTCGAGAACCAGCGCATTCAATACCGCTTGAACCACTTCGCCAAAGCCCTTGATCGCGGCAATCCGGCTGGTTGCAAACGGCGCCAGCACGGCGCGCGCCGCATAATTGAACGCCGGCAGAATGGAAAGACCGATGGAGCGCACCAGCAAACTGAATGGATCGAGCCAGCCAATCGCCATGGAGCCGAATGCAGCCGCAACCAGACCGGCGATCAGCACCACGTACTTGACGGTTTGCCAGCGCTGGTATCGATTCGACTCGACTCGCGCCTTGCCGCGCTTTGACTCCGAAGGCATGTTGCCCACAAGGTGCTGCAGCGACCCCATGGGGCAGATCCAACCGCAGAAGAAGCGCCCGAGAAAGAGGGTGGGCAGCAGGATAACCAGGCTCCACAACAGGCCGCGATACAGCGCGTGGCTGGCGATGGCGTTGGTGATGGCGACGAGCGGATCCCATTCAAAGAACAGCCGCACCGGCCCGCGCACGTGAATGTCGCTGGTGGTGCCCGGCAGTGCGCGCAGCGACGTGAAGATGAGCAAACCGAGGAAGAGCAGCAGAAAGAAGATCTGCGAGATTCTCCGCCGACGCTGCCATCGGGACACTGCCACGCACACCTCCACCCGCCGCGCAGGGCGCGGAGATTCCCTGCAACCATCATCGGAATTGGAAGAAGGTGCTAACAGTGATGTGGATCACGACTTCCGGGTTAGAGACGCGCGGTGGCAAGCCTGCGCAGATGGAGCGCCTGAAAAGCACCGGTCACAAGTGGTTGATGAGCGAAGCGATACAGGCCGCGCCGAACCCGTTATCAATATTGACCACGGAAACGTTGGGCGCGCAGGTATTCAGCATGCCGAGCAGCGCCGCTACACCGCCGAGCGACGCGCCATAGCCCACGCTGGTGGGAACGGCGATCACGGGCGCGTGAACCAGGCCGCCGACCACCGTGGGCAGCGCACCCTCCATGCCTGCGCACACAATGAGCACGCGCGCCGACTTGAGCGTGTGCTGTGCGGCAAGAAGGCGATGAATGCCGGCCACGCCCACGTCGGCGACCAGCTCCACTGTGTTGCCCATCAGACGCGCGGTCACTGCGGCCTCCTCGGCCACGGGCAGGTCGCTGGTCCCGGCGCAGACCACACCGATCGTTCCCGTGCCTTTCTCCGGCTCCGTTTGCCTGAGTGTGATGGCTCGCGCGGTCTCGTGAAACTCGGCAGGCGATTCAGCTGCGCGCACGGCTTCATAGACTTCGCGCGAAGCGCGCGTGGCCAGCACGTTGCCGCCGGCCCTGGCCATGTGTGCGAAGATGGTTGCCACCTGCGCGGGGGTCTTGCTTTCGGCAAAGATGACCTCGGGCATACCTGTGCGCAGCGCGCGATGATGGTCGACCTTGGCGAAGCCTAAATCCTCAAAGGGCAGGATGCGCAGCCGCTCAAGCGCCTCGGCCACGGTGGCCGAACCGGAGCGCACTTCGTTCAACAGCGCTTCAATTTGCGAGCGGTCCATCAGCGCCCCTTCTTTGCCGGCGAATGCTGCAATTCGGTCCACGACTGCATGGCTTCCTGCATCACCTGTTTGAGCGGAACGCCGTGCAAGCGCGCGAGATTGCGGCACACTTCGAATTCCGGCGATGCGTTGGCCACTTCACCCGAAGGCCAGCGCGCGACCTTCATCCGCACCTTGCCCCATTGCGTATCCACCTCAGCAAACTCACGGGCCAAGGCCATTTTGTGCTCAAGCCGCCAGCGCAGGCCGATGGTGGTGGTTTCGCGCAGCAGCAATTCGCGCAGCGCGGGCATGCGGTCGGGGCTCGAAAGCACGGTCATCTGCACGCCCGTGCGCCCCTTTTTCATCTGTACTGCCGCACGGTACACGTCCCACGCACCGGCTTCGAGAAGCAGCTCGCTCACGTAAGCCAGCAACTGCGGGTTGGCGTCGTCAATTACGGTCTCAATCACGGCAATCGGTTCGGCCGCGGCAGCTTCATCGCTGGATTCGCCGACGAGCAGTCGCAAAAGATTCGGCTCGCCGGGCTTGTCGCGTCCGCCGGCGCCGTAGCCGCGCGACTCGATACGCATGGGCGGCAACGGGCCATACGCGACATCCAGCATGCGCAGCACGGCAGCACCGGTGGGCGTCACTCGCTCCATCGGGGGCCCGGCTGCATAGACCGGCGCGTCGCCCAGCAGTGCCAGAGTCGCCGGCGCGGGAACGGGGAGCGTGCCATGCGCGCACTTCACCGTTCCGCTGCCCACGTTCAAGGGCGAGGCCATCCAGAGATTCACGCCCAGCGCCTCGCATCCAGCCGCCGCGCACACAATATCGACAATTGTGTCGACCGCGCCCACCTCATGAAAGTGGACCTGTTCGATGGGAATGGAATGAATGGCAGCCTCGGCTTCGCCCAGAAGTTGAAAGGCGCGCGATGCGCGCTGCTTGACCGTTTCGCTGAGTGGAGCAGCCCGAATGATATTGAGGATTGTGGACAGCGACCGATGCGGAGCGTGGCTGTGCTCGTGTGAGTGCTGTTCGTGCGCCGTGGCGTGTTGGTGCGCGTGATCGTGATGTTCGTGCGGGTGCGCATGGCTTTGCGCCGGCTGTGCTCCCTTGCTCGCTTGCTCCCTCGCTGCCTGGTTTTCTGCCCCCTCTATTACATCGATCTTGATCCCGGCCAACCCTCCGCGCTCGACCTTGCGCATTTCCAAGCGCGCACCCACGTTCAATGCCAGCGCCGCATCGGCCAGCACGCTGAAGGGAACGCCCGCATCCACCAGCGCGCCCAGCAGCATGTCGCCGCTGATGCCGGAAAAGCACTCCAGATAACCGATTCGCATTGCTTTGTGATTGTAAATTGTCGGATGGATGGGAAGGAAAAACGTGGAAACCCTGCGGCCAGCAGCCGCCGACGAAAAGGAACCGCAGATCCTTCGCTTCGTCCGCTGGCGCGGACTCGCTCAGGATGACAACGCACTTTGCTTGTGCGGCCTTTACGCGCCTTTGCGCACCAGCACCTCGGCAGGCAGGACGGCGTTCATTGATCCCGACCGGAAGCCGGCGCAATCGAGTGTGACGTATTTGAAGCCGGCCTGTTTCAGCGCCGCAGTGATGGCGTCGAGCATCTCCACGGTGAGCGCGCGAGAGAGCTCAGCGCGTGCAATCTCAACGCGGGCCAGCTCGCCGTGATGGCGCACGCGGAGCTCGCGAAAACCCAACTGGCGCAGGCTTTCCTCGCCGCGCTCCACCTGGCCAAGCACCTCACGGGTCACGGTGCGCCCATATTCCACACGCGATGAAAGGCATGGCGCCGCGGGACGGTCCCAAACGGGATAGCCGGCAGCCTGGGCCAGCGACCGCACTTCAAGCTTGGTCAACCCGGCCTCGGCAAGCGGAGCCAGTACTGCGTGCTGCTCGGCGGCGCGTTGCCCGGGGCGAAAATCCCTGGTGTCGTCGGCATTCATCCCGTACGCGATGTGCTCGAAACCTAGCCTGGCACGCAGCTCCTCCATCACCGAAAAGAGCTCATCTTTGCAATGGAAGCAGCGGTTGGCGTCGTTGCGCGCGTAGTCGGGCCGATCCAATTCTTCGGTGGCGACCACTTGAAGCGGCATGGCCAACGAAGCGGCAAAGGCGACTGCCTGCTCCATATCGCGGCGAGCCAGGGAGGGCGAATCTGCCAGCACAGCAAGCATGCGAGAGCCGAGGACGTGATGCGCGGTGGCGGCCAAAAATGCCGAATCCACACCGCCCGAATACGCCACCATGAGGCTGCCCAGCTTGGCCAGGCGAGCTTCCAGCGCTTGCAACTTTTCCTCGCCTCCGCGTTCCTTGATCGATTCCGCGCCCATGGCCATGCACCCGATTATACCGTCGGCCGATTCTTGCCGCCTTAGCCGATCGCCTATGGCTTCGATGCTCCGGAAAAGATGCGCGACTCCGAGCGAAGCAGGTGATATTTGGTGAATGAAACATCGTTTATCGACGTCTGAAAGGGAACGGGCGGGCGCAGAGTATTGGCGTACTCGAAAGTGTCGAAGGATCGAACCATGGCCACACCGCGAACGGGGCAAACATAGCTTACTTTGCCGATTTCGGTGGGAGCGAACTCGACGAGGATCGACCACTCCTCGACGAGTCCCGTCTGGCTGCCGCTGGCTAGAATGGTGATCCTCCAAATCGAGCCATCTGCCGCATCAACGGCGACTTCGCCATGGTAGGCTGGGTGCTCGTGCTGTCCGTTCGCGAAATCGACCCCAAAATCCGATCGGTCAGCGGGCACGGAGAAGCGAAAAACGGCGAGAGGCCCCGCTGCGCCCTGCTCCCAGTGGTCCCAAGTCATTTTGTCGGGGTCAATGTCGCGAAGCAAAAGCTCGAGGACCGATCCGAACTCGCCAACCGTTGTCAAAGCCAGGGGTGAACGGCCTTTCTGGCCGGGAACAGCAGACGAATCCGCAACCTCGAATCCTCCGCGGTAGGTCACTTGCTGCGCGAGGGTCCCGAGCCAGAAAAGTTGTGGTTCGCCGTGATTGTCTGACGTACCCGGACCCAAATCCTGGAAGGTGGGTTTCTGTTCACGCTGTTTTTGAAACAGGTTGTTCATCTCTTGCGCCGAGTTAATGTTCCCCTCGGTGGCGACGACGAACGAGGTGGTGGTGCGAAGCGCAAAAAAGTTCGGCATCCGGTGAAGGGTTTCGTTTGTGTACTGCCGCGCGCGCGCCACGATCTGCTGCTGACCGGCCGCGTCGGGCGGAGGCGTTGCGGGAATCTCAGCCGCGGGAGGCTTGAGAAAGGCGGAGGCATCCACGACCGCCATCAGAGCCGCGCGCGCACGATTGCCGCGAAAATCGGCCTCCCATTTGGCGAGCCAAACCGAACTTGCGCGCTCGGTTAGCCTGAGACCTGCGATCTGGCGCGCTGCCTTGGCATCATTTTCCTGGCGTATGCCAGCCAGTGTCTTATCGAGCCCGCTGACGGTCACATCGATTACCGCAGGAAGGGGCGCCGGCCACGCTGCGGCAGCAAGCACAATGAGGAAAAGGAGGCACGCATGTTTCCTCATTGGTGCTCCGATTGCGCCATAGCGGACCTATTATAGCCATTCGATCGCCGGCTCCCGTTACGGTCCCCTTCGTCTACGGCTTCGATGCTTCTGAAACGACGTGGGACTCCGATCGAAAGAGGTGATACTTGGTAAACGAAACGTCATTGATTGAGGTCTGGAAGGGAACGGGCACATGCGGCGCATTTGCAGAATCGAGACGATCGAAATAGCGGACCATGGCCACGCCGCGAGCAGGACAGACATAGCTGGCTCCGCCGATTTCAGTGGGGGCGAATTCAACCAGCATCGACGACTGCCGGAGGGTTTTGGTCCCCGTGCTACTGGTGACAATTGTGATCCGCCAGATGGATCCGTTTGCGGCATCGATGGCGACTTCGCCGTGGTATGCGGGAAATTCAGACTCTCCGTTAGGAAAATCCACTTCAAAGTGCGATTTCTCG
Source organism: Acidobacteriaceae bacterium (assembly GCA_030042915.1). Next base: position 714 of record JASHYS010000059.1, on the reverse strand, counting down.
CTGGTCACGGAATAGCGGAAAACAGCCAGAGGCCCGGCTGCGCCGCGCTCCCAGTGATCCCAGGCCAGCGTGTCCGAGCTCGCATCGGTGAGGAAGAGCTGGAGGACCGGTCCAAACTCACCCACGGTGGTCAAACGGGAATATGAAGGATCGGCCGCGGCGCTGCTCCCAGCTAACGAATCGGGAACTTCGAATCCTCCCCGGTAGGCCACCTGCTCCGCGAAGGATCCGGTCCAAAACAGTTGTGGTTGAGACGGGTCATTCTCCTTGGCCGGTCCGAGTGCCTCGTAGGGAACTGGTTGCTTGCGCCGCGATTTGAACATCGCGCTCAGCGACTCCTGCCAGTTCAGATCACCCGCGCTCGCAAATTCAAAGGATGTGGTGGTGCGCAGCGCAAGAAAGTCAGGCAACCTGGGAAGCGCTTGCTTCACATACTCCGTGCTGCGCGCGACGATTTGCTGCTGGGCCGCAGGGCCGGGAGGCGGTATGGAAGGAAGCTCCGCCGAGGGAGGGTTAAGGAATGCGGAGGCATCGGCAACCGCCATGAGAGCCTGGCGCGTTCGATCGCCCTTAAGATTGGCCTCCCATTTCGCAAGCCAAACCGCGTTGGCGCGCTCCGTGAGCTTCACGGTCGCCAGTTCACGCGCAGCTTTTACGTCGCTTTCTGATCGCATCCGGATCAGCAGCTGGTCCAACTGCGCGACCGTCAAAGCC
>JASHYS010000490.1 GCA_030042915.1 Acidobacteriaceae bacterium | reverse complement strand
CGCCTTTTCAAAGCCAGATTGGCAGGGAGCAAGCCAGGAGACACGGCAGTGCGGGTCTCGAAACCAGCGCTACCGAAGGCGCAAGGGAACAACTGAACCAGAAAGCATGGAGCGGAGGAGCAAGCGAGCAACGGAGCGCGACGCTCGAGGCGCATCGCTCGGTTTTGACTCCGCAGATGTTGACCGCTGCGGGGGAGATTCTCTATTTCGGCCTGTGCGCCGTGTTTCTTCTCAGGCTGTTTTGGGGCTTGGGCTTTGCGACGTGGCTGTGGTTGCAGGCCGAGCCGATTGGCGAGCCGGCGGAGCCGAATCACAGCATCGACGGGCTCGACATCGGCTCGAGCAAAGGATTACGGTGCAGCCCCCGCATTGCCGCTCCCATCAACGTTGGCTCAGGAGTGCTGCTGCCCGCAGATTACAAAAACTGGGACGCGAATAAACTGCGCGCCGTTCTGGCTCACGAGCGCTCGCACATTCGCCAGGGAGATTTCTATCTGCAGGCCGTGGCGGGCCTTTACGCCGCGATCTTCTGGTTCAGCCCTCTCGGCTGGTGGCTCAAACGCAAGCTTACTGAACTGGGCGAGGCCATCAGCGATCGTGCGGGCAGCGACGCTGCCACAAGCTGCTCGTCCTATGCCCAAATTCTGCTTGAATTCGCGGCCCTGCCGCGCCCAACCCTGATAGGAGTCGCTATGGCACGCAGAAGCAATCTCTCGCATCGCATTGAACAGTTGATGAACGAGACGAATTTCCGTCACGCTTTCGCAGGAGGCCGGCGGCGCGCCTTGCTGGTCGCCCTGCTGGTTCCGGCGGTGCTTTTGGCGTCGACCGCGATGGTTCGTGTGCAGGCGGCTACGACGGCCAAGGCGCAGCAGGCTTCTCAGGCGCCCACTACCGGGCAATCCAATCCCCCGTCTGAAGCTGCGCCGGCTCCCGCGTCGGCACCCGCGGCCCAGGCTGCACCGGCCGCTGCGCCCGCAGGTTCCGGGTTGCACGTGGACGTTCCCGCCATCCATCTCAACATTCCAGCCATTCACGTCGACGTGCCCGGGAATCATATTGACGTCCCTGCGATCCACGTCGACGTGCCGGAGCAGCACTTTGATGTGCCCGCCGTACACGTCGATGTACCGGCGCAGCACATTGACGTTCCCGCCGTAAAGGTCGACGTACCGGCCGTGAAAGTCGACGTGCCCGCCCAGCACATTGACGTTCCCGCTGTGCACGTGGACGTGCCGGCTCAACACATGGACGTACCGGCAGCTCCCGCTCCTCCTCCGCCGCCCGGAGCGAGCAACGGCTCCGGATATCGCTATGCCTACGGTTCAGGCGGCGCGCTTTACGCCATGAACTCCGGCTTCGCCTTCGCGACAGGGATGGGCCGCGGCACAGGCCTCGGCCGTGGAATGTTGGCGCAGGCCGCTGAAACAGATACCGTGCCTGACCTCGATGCTCGCATCGCCGAGCTTCAGGCGAGGCTGGCGCAGCTAAAGGCGGCAGCGCCTGAGCTTCATGCGCGCATTGCCGAGCTCGAGGAGAAGCTCAAGACGATGCAGGCAGAAACGCCCGATGCCCAAGCGAGCATTGCCCAGGTGCAGGCTGAGTTGCAAGTGGAGCAGGCCCAGATGCAGGCAGCAGCGCCCGAAATCCAGGCAGACATTGCCGAATTGCGAGCGAGGCTGGCGATGGTGGGGCAGGCAGCGGCCCCTCAGGATCAGACTTTCGACCGCACACTGACGGTGAGCGGCAAAGCGGATCTCACGGTGGGCACAGGCTCGGGCAACATTCATCTCTCCAAGGGCGCCGCCGGCCAGGTGAAGATTCACGCGATTGTCCACGCCGGCAACGGCGCAAGTGCGGATGAAGTGAACCAGATCATCGCCAACCCGCCCATCGAGCAGGATGGCAATACCATTCGCGTGGGCGCGCACGGCAACGAGCACATGCACAATATCAGCATCAGCTACGAGATTGAGGCGCCTGGCGACACTACGCTGAAGGCCTCTACAGGGTCCGGCAACATTGTGGACGAGGGCGTGGGCAGCGAAACCAAGCTCACTACGGGATCGGGCAACATCAACGCCACCGGCCTCCAGGGCGTCTTCGCGGTGATGACCGGCTCTGGCGACATTCAGCTTGAACAAACCGGCAGCGGCGACGGAAAGGCACAGACCGGTTCAGGGAACATGGAAATCAAGGATGTGCAGGGCGGCCTTGATGCCATGACCGGCTCGGGAGACATCAAGGCGAGCGGCACGCCTTCTTCGCCGTGGAAGCTGCGGTCGGGCTCGGGCTCGATCGAGCTTTGGGCCGGCAATGCGCCCATCACTCTCGACGCTTCAGTCGGCTCAGGCGAGATCCACACCGATCACGAGATGGTGACCGAGGGCACGGTGAGCAACAACAAACACCATATCGTTGGCAAGATCAACGGCGGCGGCACCGAGGTCCGCGTCGAAACCGGCTCGGGCGACATTGCGGTGCATTGAGGTCTGAGTCAGTTTTGCCAGTTGGCAAGCCGACGAGTCCGCTTCCCACTCATTGGGGGTTGCGCTATCCGCGGAGCCAATCCTTCACCTTCTGCACCATCACGTCGCGCGAGATGTCAGAGATGGCGTTGGTGAGCGGGATGAGCTTGGGACAGGCCTTCACGCAGTTCTGCGCGTAGCCGCACTCCTGAATGCCGCCGTCGCCGGCCAGAGCGCGCAGACGCTCCTCTTTAAGCACCTCGCCGGTGGGGTGGTTGTTGAAGAGCTTGACCTGCGCGATGGTGGCCGCGCCGACAAAGTTGGTGACGTCGTTAAATTGCGGGCAGACTTCCATACAGCAGGTGCAGGAGATGCAGTTGGAGAGCGGATAATTGGCCTCCTGCTGCTGCGGATAGACGCGCGGGCCGGAGCCGAGATCGTAGGTGCCGTCGATGGGAACCCAGGCCTTGACGCGCATCAAATTTTCAAACAGAACCGAGCGGTCGACCTGAAGATCGCGGACCAACGGAAACTTCGAGAGCGGCTCCAGGCGAATCGGCTGCTCGAGATTGTCGACCAGCGCCGAACAGGCCATGCGGGCGCGGCCGTTCACCAGCATGGCGCATGACCCGCAGATTTCTTCCAGGCAATTGGAATCATAGGTGATGGGGGTGGTCGCCTTGCCGTCGGCGGTCACGGGGTTGGCAGCGATCTCCATCATGGCGGAGACGACGTTCATGCCGGGACGCCACGCCAGCTCGAAGGTCTCCCACACAGCGGGCGCTTCGGGGCTGGCCTGGCGGCGGATTTCGAAGGTGACGGTGCGTTCTGCCATGAATTTAGTTTCGCTGTCCTTCCCACCCTAACCGCGGATCACTTCGCAATGTCGTACCTGCGCGGTCGCGGCTTGATGAACTGCGTGTCAACCTCCTCCCACTCGAAGCGCGGCCCCTGCTCGCAGCCGGTGAAGCTGGCCTTGGTGGTTTTCAAAAAGCGCTCGTCGTTGCGGTCGGGAAACTCGGGTTTGTAGTGGGCGCCGCGCGACTCGTCGCGCAAAATGGCGCCCAGCGTGATAGTGCGCGACAGTTGCAGCATGTTGTAAAGCTGGCGCGTAAAGGCAAAGCTGGTGTTGGCCCACTGGCTTTTGTCGCTGAGATTGATGTGCTGGTAACGGTCGAGAAGCTCCAGGATCTTATCGTCGGTTTCTTTCAGGCCTTTGTTGTTACGAATGACGGTGGCGTGCTC
>JASHYS010000489.1 GCA_030042915.1 Acidobacteriaceae bacterium | reverse complement strand
TACGCGCAAACGCAAGCTGCTGGAGAAACAAAAGGAAGGCAAGAAACGGATGAAACGGATCGGCAAGGTGGATATTCCGCAGGAGGCGTTTCTGGCGGTGTTGCGGGTAGGCGAGGAACAGCAGAAGTAAGGTAAGTCGCGAGTTCGACTGGTGATGGGGCTCACGATGAGCAAGTGGACCTATTCCATGCTTTTGTTAAGGAATCTTCATGGCCGATTGTGGAAAGGTCAGGAGGCGCGGAGACTGGCCTCAAGCCAGAGTGCGGCGCTGGCACGACGAAGTCTGGGGTGGTTCTTTCTTGAAAGGGAAGGAGTTGCAATTCCTATCAGAGGGGAGCGCCGCTTGGCAAGACATTAAATCTGCATTGCGCCCTGCGCGAACTGAAAGTAATCCACAAATTTTTCCACAGATTTGGACACGTTGAGCGGGCAGCGATTTGGCATCAGAATCGCAGCAGTTTTTGGCAATTGGGGCCCGCGCCCTCGCACCCACTTCTCAATGCGTTGCAGGGGGTTTGGGTGCGGCTGGCCTGGGCGTGGTGGGCGTTTGCGAGGCCGCTGGGGCCTCTGGAGCCGGGACGCCTGACTTGAGGTTGTAAGCGGCGGTCACCTGCTTGGTGATGTCGGTTGCCGTGCTGGCGTAAAGCACTGGCGATTGCTGCTGCGAGATGTCGAGGATGAGCGTGAATCCTTCCTGCTCGGCGTAGTTCTGCATAACGTCGTAGACCTTGGAAGCCAGGGCGTTATACATGTCCTGCATGTCCTGCTGGCCGGCATCGCGCAGGTCTGTGGATTCGCGATCCAATTGCTTTTTCTTGTCGTCGATGGTCTTGGCGCGGTTGCTGCGCTCGGCATCGGAGAGGGTGGTGGCCTGAGCCTGCAGTTGCTTGGTCAAGCCGTCGATTTCATCGCTGAGCGACTTGAGGGCGGCCTCTTTGGGAGCGTACTTCTTTTGCAGATTGGCAAAGTCGCGCTCGCCCTCGTTGGTCTGCGCCACCGCCATCTGAAAGGCGATGACGGCGATCTTGGCGGAAGTCGCAGCGGGCGCGGTGGCAGGGGCAGTAGCCGGGGCGGCCGAGGCGGCGGGCATTGCCGGTGACTGGGCGGAGGCGCGCAGGACAAATGCGGAGGCCAGAACAACAACGAGTGCAAGCGAACGCTTCATTGGAATCGAAAACTCCTTCGAAATTCCCGTGCGGCTGGTGATTAAGGCGATTCTCTTGCTGCCTGCCTATCAGTGCGCCGGTGCGGGCTGGGGTTGGGGAGCATCGAGCCCGGGTTGGCCCTGCGCGCCCTGCTGCGCGGCAGGCGGTGCGGGAACGCCGGACTTGACGTTGTAGGCCGCGATCACGGCCCTGGTGATGTCGGTGGAGGGAACAGCGTAGAGCACGGTGCCATTCTGCTGCTCGCCGGCGTCGAGGACCAGGGTGTAGCCCTGCTTCTCGGCGTATTCGGTCATCGTCTGCCCCACCTTTTCGGCCAGGGAGGCGAACAACTGCTGCATGTCGTTCTGGAAGTCGCTTTGGGCGTCCTGCGTGTCGCGATCCAGTTGCTTCTTCTTGTCGTCGATGGTGCGAGAGCGGCTGACGCGCTCCGCATCGCTCAACTGAGCGCCCTGATCCTGCAGTTGCTTGGTCAGGGCATCGATCTCGTCGCTCTGCTTCTTCAGTTGGGTGCGCTTGGGATCGTATTTCTTCTGCAGATCAGCGAAATCGCGCTGGAACTCGTTGGTCTGGCTGACCGCAGCCTGAAACATGATGACGGCGACCTTGGCAGGGCCGGCTGCGGTGGACTGAGCTGGCGCGGCAGGCCTTGACGCCGGAGCCGCGGGTTTTTGAGCTGCGCTGGTTGCGGGCTTGGTCTGCGCTGAGGTTTGACCGGCAGCCGGAATAGCGGGCGCCAAGGCGCACAAAAGAGCGGAAAAGAACAGTCGCTTCATGCGAATTGAAAACTCCTTCGGAGTTCCTGCGAGCCTTTCGGGCATTCTCCGTACCAACTAAGACGGCCGGCTCAACAAAATGCACGGCGCTCGCGTAGAAAGATTGCGACCCGGGTTCGCATTCCTGAACCTGAAGCGAAGCGGGCAACGGAGAACCAAACACGACGTCTACCGAGGCATCGCCGGGAACTAGTCGAATTATATAAAGACAGGGAACGAGGGAACAAGGGACCAAGCGAACAAGAAGGGGTTAGGGATTAGGGACTCGGGACCAGGGAGCCAGGGCGAGGCGGCCGGCGGGAGATGAGTTCCCCGCCTGAGTCGTCCCAGCGTGCTCTCTTGGCCCCTTGGCCCCTGTTTTTAGAAGGTCGTGGAGATGGTAAAGCGGAAAGTCTTGCGCGGCTCGCGGAAGACGTACTGTTGGCCGTAGGACTCAATGGCTTCCTGGTAGGTGTAGTCGCCCGCGCCACCGGCCGGGAACATGTCGCGGGTGATCAGCGCGGCCGAACAGCTCAACTCGTGGTAGCCGGCGCCGGGCTCGTTGCAATAGGGCTTTTCATAAAGACGAAGCGGGTTGTAGGCGTAGTAGATGCGGAAGGGCGCATTGATGACGGGCAT
>JASHYS010000488.1 GCA_030042915.1 Acidobacteriaceae bacterium | reverse complement strand
ATCGGGCGAACGATGCAGCCCGGCCACGAAGCCATCGACGACCGTCTTGGCCAGCAAATCGAGCGAAGAGATGCCGGCCAGCACCGCGGGATCGAGAAAGCGCTGCATCATGTTTCCTTGGGCCGCGACGCCTGGGCGATGAGCCGGTTCAGAATCTCGTCCGGATCGACGCGGTCAGACTCGGCGTGGAAGTTGAGCAGAATGCGATGGCGCAGCACAGGCACAGCGATCGACGCGATGTCGTCGTAGGTGACGTGATAGCGCTTATGCGAAAGCGCCCGCGCCTTTGCAGCCAGCACAATAAATTGCGCGGCCCGCACGCTGGCTCCATAGTTTACGTATTTCTTCACAAAATCAGGCGCGTTTTCGCTTTTGGGCCGCGTGGCGCGAACCAGGCTGATGACGTAGCGCGCCAGCGTATCGGCGATGGGCACCATGCGCACCAGTTGCTGGAAATCGAGCAGATCCTCAGCGGAAGTGACGGCTCGTGCCTCTGCCACGCGCGTGGTCGTTGTCCTGTCGATGACTTTCAGCTCGTCCTCGGCGTCGAGGTCACCGAGGATGGAGTTGAAGAGAAAGCGATCAAGTTGCGCCTCGGGCAGCGGATATGTACCCTCAAGCTCGATAGGATTTTGCGTGGCGAGGACGAAGAACGGAGCGGGTAAATGATAGAGGTGACCGCGCACCGTGCAGGAGTGCTCCTGCATGGCTTCCAGCAGCGCCGATTGTGTTTTTGGAGGCGTGCGATTGATCTCGTCGGCGAGCAGGATGTTGCCGAAAATGGGCCCCTCCACGAAAGTCCACTTGCGATGGCCGGTGGAGAGGTCTTCCTCGATGATGTCGGTTCCGGTGATGTCGGAGGGCATGAGATCGGGTGTGAACTGAATGCGGCGAAACTGCAGCCCAAGCGCATCGGCGATGGTACGCACCATCAGCGTTTTCGCCGTGCCCGGCATTCCGGTCATAAGGCAATGGCCGCCAACAAAAATGGCGATGAGAATCTGATCCATCACTTCTTCCTGGCCCACGATGACTTCGCGCACCTGGGCAAGGATGCCTTCGCGCACAGCGTGAAAGCGCTCGATTCGCTCCTGAAGCAGCGCCGCGTCCTGATTCAATCCGGCAAACAAAACCATCGATCTCCTTCCGCTTCAATTCATTTGGGGGGCGTTTGTTGCAATTCAAGGAGCAATTTCTGCGCCGGCCGGTAACCGGGCGCGACTTCGAGCGCAGCTAATACGCTGTCTTGCGCTTTGTCCTTTTGGCCGGCCGCAAAATAGGCTCTGGCGAGATTGAACTCGGCGCCGGCTTTATCTACGGGATTGGATGCGAGGGCCGCGTTGTACTCTCGGATCGCGCCGTAGTATTCCTTTTGCGCGTAGAGCAGGTCGCCCAGATGGCGATGCAAGTCCTCATCTTTGACGGGGTAGATGTAGTTGAGCCACTGGAGCGTCGCGATGGCTTCAGCGGGTTGTCCGGCCGACTCCTCAAGAGACGCGAGCCGCTTGAGCATATCGGGCGACTGGCCGCCCTGATGCTCGTATTCGGTCAGCACGGCAGCTTCGGCCTTCGCATCGCCGCCCAGAGCATCCTCTTCGGCCAGCAATTCGTATGCATTGGCGTTGTCAACGTACTCCGGATAAAGCGCAAGCACTACTGGCGCTTCTTGGAGCACGGCATTGGACTTTTTTTGTTCCGCGGCAGCTTCCAGAGCCTTCAGCTTTTCGCGCCACTGGTCGAAATGCGCAGCCTCTGCGCCGTATTGCTTATCAATCCAGGCGAAATACTGCTGATCGAACTGTTCGGCAGTCAAACCAAGATTCTGCTCAATCGCATGATCGGTGGTTTCTAAATGCGCATAAGCGTGCACGATGTCGAGCAGTTTACCTTCGCCCCACTTTTCACTAATAAAGTCGCAGATGGTGCCCGCCTGGAAATACGAGACGATCACCTGCGCCGGGTAGTCAGGAAAAACAAAGCCGCGGTCGAGCCGGTCGAGGGGCAGGAGTTTCTTATCGCGGATCGCGACGAGAACCTCGGGCGTTACCCGATTGCGCCATTCCGGCGAGCGCCGACCCTCTTCATGCACGGCCAGACCCTCAGTGAACCAGCGAGGGACGCGATGATTGGTGGCCGTGAGGATGAAGACGTGACTCATCTCGTGCCAGAGCGTCGAGCCCCAGTTGAAATCGCCGGGCTTGCGCGCCGATGGGCTGTCCATGGCCACAACTTCGCCGAAAGTGACGCCGAGAGCGCCGAGGCCGGGCATGCCCATGGTGCGCACGGCAAAATCCTCGTGATTGGGGTAGACCTCTACCTGCACGGGGCCCGGCAGCGTCATCTGGTATTTCTTTTCATACGTCGCCAGAATGATGTGCAGCTCCGATTGCATGTAGGGGAGCAGCAGCGCGGATTCCGACTTGTTGAGCTTTAGGATGATATTCCCGTCGCGAATGGTGTCGAAGTCTTTGTAACTATCGAGAAGGCGAAGGCTGTTGACGGTGGCGGCGTCACGATAACCATTGTTGTAGCTCAATTCGAGCTCGGCGCGCGGCTCATCCTCCTTGCCAAGACGCATCAGATCGATTCCCAGCGCCGAATGCGCCGCCCAAAGGCGCGGCTCGGCTGCGATCGCCTTGCGGTAATACGTGACGGCATCTTCGTAGCGATAGTGCAGCTCGAGTTGCCGGCCGACGCGCAGGTAGGCTTCGCCGTAATGCGGATTGATGGCGTCGATCTTCGCGAACCATGCGTCCGGCGGCCGGTCGGCAAGCAATTCGAGAGCTGCATGAGTGGCCATGGCGTCGAACGCATCAGGCTCAAGCGCGATGGCCTTGTCGGCCTCGGCAGCGGCTGCCTCGCGATCATCGTTAGTGAGCGCGAGGTCGGCGAGCAACTCGTGCGCTTCGGGCGCGAGGTGCGCCACTAGCTCGTGCGGATCGGCCAGCTTGGGATCGAGGGCGATGGCTTTGGCAGTGTACTCGGCGGCGTGGCTATCGAATGCATCGGCGGAGACGAGCGCCAGGCCGAGGTAGGCTTGGGCATTTGACGGATCTTTCGCGAGCGCTTCACGGAAGAGATCGGCGGCGTCGCTGTCGTTGAAGCGCTCGCGGAGCAGCAGGCCCCAGCGCACTTTGTAGAGTGGCTTGCTATCGGCGGGTTCTGTGGCGAGGCGAAATTCCGAGTTCGCCTGCTCCCATTGCTCCAGTCCCCAGAAGCCTTCGGCGCGCTCATAGGCGTTGGCGCTGCGCGTAAGCGCGTCGAAGCAGTCCTCCGCCTTGGCGGTCGCGCCGTGCTTGCGCAGCGACCAGCAATCTGCAGGCGAAGCAGCGCGAGCGAACAAGGCGCAGACGAAGAAGAACGCGAAAGTGGCGACGAGGAGCCTCATCTGTCGAGTTCCTCCTGTACTTTGGCCAATTCCACCAGCGCATCGGTGAGTTGTTTCTTGTAGTCGGCCGGGTCCATTGCGGCTTTCTGATATTTCAACGTGTCGATTTTCTGCTCGAGTTCGTCTTTCTGTTCCAGCAGCGCGCGCTTGGCAGGATCGTTGGCTGCCTGCTGGCTTGTGCCCAGGCGCAAGAGTGTGAAGCTCGACAGCAGAACGCCCTGGCCATCGCCGGCCTGGCGGACAGGCTCGCCTGTGCCGGTGTCATTAAAGACCGCGTGCTCGGTGGCAAGCCGTTTCTGCGAATCGTAAAATGCCGCGGTCTTCTTCGAGGCGTAACTAAAGGCTTCCATAGCGCTGATGGAATCGCTCTTGTCGATGTCGGTCGACGGGTCCTGGAGCGCCTCGACCCAATAGCGTGCAAAGACGGTCGCGTTCTTTTCCGTGCCCGATTTGGTTGCGGCGATCACAGCGCGTCCGGGTCTTTCCAGCGCCTGAACCGCGCCGCCGCTGGCGCTTGTGGTGTCGACAATGAGTTGACGGTGCGCGGCTATGCGGTCGCAGAGCGAAGCGATCTCGGCTGCGGTCAGGTCGGGTCCAACGAGATTGAATTTGTACTCCACGCCATCGAAGGTGCCGTGGCCAATGAGGATGAGAGCAAAATCGTCGTCAGCTTTGGCATCGCGGGCCACGTTTCCGAGAGCCTCGCGCAGTTTCGCAGCGGTAGCTTCTGCTCCGGTGAGCGTGATGACGTGCGCCGAAGGGCCCTCGGATTTGAAGATGCGATCGAGATCGTTGGCCGCGGCGGTAAAGCGCTGCTCGTAATCGGGCTCGCCGCCGAGACCCGCAACGATGACGAAGTACGTGGCCGCGCGCGCCGGCAACCCGAGACCGCAAAGCGTGAGTGCGAGCAGGGCGCGAGTCATAGCACACCCCACTTGCGCCGCAATAGCCACTCGGCGATGGGAAGCCCAAGCAGGAGCAGGAAAACTATGGGCATGTCCCACAGCTCTTTGGTGGTGCGGACAGAAATACCCGCTTCGGAATAGGAAATGTCGCGTGGCAGATTCTTGAGATCCGATGGCTTCCAATATTGGCCGCCCGTAGCCGATGCGAGTTGCTCGAGCAGACGGCGATCCTGTGCGGTGTGAAAATTTTCTGCCACGCCGTCTTCGCGCTCGAAGGTCACCACGTCGCTGCCCAGCTCCTCCGACCTTTCCCCTGCGGATTCCGCCGTGACTTCGGCAAGATAGGAGCCGGGCTTCTCCGCAGTCCACTCCGTCTGATACTGGCCCGGCGAGTCCTGCGACGGCGATAGATCGATAAGCGCGTTCACACCTTCGGGGCCGGCGATGTGGGCGGTGACGCGAGCGTCAGCGGCGGGCTGAAATTGCCGGTCGCGCACCTGCGCCGTCAGTTTAATCTCTCCTTGATCCATCAGAATCCGCGCCGGCATTGAGGCGCTGACCGGTCCGGGCGACTCCGACACCAGCCAACGCAAAAGCTGCCGCCAGAAAAGATCATGCGAAGGATCACCGAGGACTTCGCTCATCTGCCAGCGCCACGTGCCGCCAGTGGCCATGATGGCAGTGCGGCCGTGGCCGTAATTCTGCGTGATGAGCAGCGGCAGCTTGCGATAACCGACAACCATGTCGGCAAGTACCGTGGCGCCGGGTTTGGGAGCGCCGGGGTCCTCGTAGTCAGCCAGGTACGTGAGCTTCTTCCAGCGCTCGGCGTTCTTTTCGGGGTCGTCGAGCAAGCGCGTGATGGGCGAGTCGATGCCTTCTGAGGTGAGTTCGACCGTGGCCGAGTTGCGATGGAAATTGTGATTGCCCGCAGGGAGAAATGTGGGAAGCAGATCGTTCAAGCTGGATGCCGCCCACCCGCCGTCGCTCAGCGACTCGCGTCCGCCGAGAAAGAGTATGCCGCCGCCGCGGCGATCGACATACTCGCGCAGCAATTCCTGTTGCAGCGGCGTGAAGTAGTCGGCGGCGACGGAGCCGATGATGATACCCGAGTAGCCGAAAAGATCTTCGGCGCGCACGGGGAATCCCTCAGCCAACTCGCTGGGATCGCTGATGCCCTGGCGATAGATCTTGTTTTCGCTAGTGCGCAGCATGGAGACGATCTGCACCGTGGGATCGTCGTCCTCAGCACGGCGAATAAACTTGTACTCCCAGCGCGGCTCGCCCTCTATATATAGGACGCGGCGCTTTTCGTCGCTCACAAGGATGGGGCGCGTCATGGCGTTGTTATTCAGGTTTTCCTCGCCGGGCAATGGATCGACAGCAAAGGTCAGGTTTTTTGCGCCGGCGGCGCCGAGCGCGACGTAGAGCAGTTCGGTCTGGATGCGGCCGTCCGGAGCCAGCGTAATTTCGCGCTCCGCGAGCGTCTTGTCACCGTCGCGCGCGCTGAGCTTCGCTTTCTGCCCGGTATAGCCATACTGCATCAGGCTGACGGTTGCGGCCAGGCGCGCGTTTGCAGCTGCGCTTGCGGCTACGCTCACGTCCTCGAGCTCAACATCATGAGAAGGCTCCGTTTTGCCGAAGCCCACCGCGTGGACCGGAAGGCGGCGGTTATGGAGCGCCTCGAGCGCATCGGGAGCGATATCGGAATCACTCATCCCAGCCGTATTCTCGCTTCCATCGCTGAGCAACAAGACGGCGCCGATGGGAAGATCGGCAGTTTCGGCCGCTAACTGCTTGAGGCCGTCGCTTATGTGAGTCGCCGGCTCGACAGGCGCAACGGCTTGCGTTGAGGCGACCGGTGTGAGCCGGTTGCCGAGTCGATAGATGCGAATCTGGAAGCGCTTCCTGAGTCCAGCCAGAAGGCCGCCCTCAAGCGCGGCTAGTGCGGCGCCTTCACGGGTCTTGCCGTTATCGTCCGCAATGGCCATGCTGCGCGAGTCGTCGACTACGACGGCGATGATGTTCTGCTGCGAACTCAGTTCAGAGATGAGGATGGCCGGCTGCCAGAGGAGAAAAAGAATAAGCGCGACCAGAGCAGATTGCATTGCCCAAACGGCGACGGCGCGCCAGCCGCACAGGCGCGGTGCAGCCTCGCGCAGCCGCGAACGAATGAGCAGCGCCAGGGCGCCGGCGGCGACCGCGATCAGCACCGGCAGCAGCCACGCAGGCCAGGCGCTGAGCAGCACGAATCGGCCCTTCGTGAACACCGTGCCGGGATATTTGAAGAGGAGCTGAAACATTTACACTTCCAGTCCCAAAGAAAAACGTGTCAGGCCGCGATGAAAAGCAATGTGCCGCGCCGCGAATGGATCAGTGCGTCATGCCATAGATGATGTAATCGAGCCCGACGCGGAAAGCCATTGAGGCAAAGGTCTCAGGGTAATTGGGGTCATCGGCCCACTCCCAGGCATCGCCCAGATGCATGTTGTGACAGATGGCGACAATAATGCGCCCTTTGTCGTCGCGGATGGCGCGCCATTTGGGCTGATAGCCGTCTTTCTCGTAGGTGCGTCCAGTCCACACGTACTGCTCGCCCGGGATTTGCATCTTGTCGTCGATGTCGTAGAGAGTGTGAAAGATCTCGTCGCCGCTCTGCAGATCCTCGACGGGATGATCGGGCAGCACCTGGCGCATGCCTTCCATAAAGTGTTCCCAATCTTCGGTGCCGTGGAAGTCGTCAACCATCAGAAAACCGCCTTTGAGCAGGTACTCGCGCAAACGCTTGGCCTCGGCGTCTGTGAATGTCCAGTTCTGCACCTGCACGGCGTAGATCCACGGGTAGTTAAAAATCTCGTCGGAGTCGAGTGTGACCACCTGCTCTGTTGGGCGGCCGTCAATGCGGGTGAGGCGATGCATGGCGATCAGGAACTGGCGGTCGGCTTTGGGATAATCGCGCGACCAGGAGCTCCAGCCTCGACGCCCTCTGCCGCCGAAACCCCCGAAGCTCTGCATGCTTGAGGTGTAAGCCAGCCGTGACCAGTAAAACTCAGACTTTACATTGGTAGGTGAGTCGTCGTTGCCAAAGCCGAAGTCCGCGGTGCGCTGGAATGCCCAAAGCCCGGCGCCACTGACCACGGCGGCGATGGTCGCCAACGCAACCTTTTTGAGTTTCATCTCACGACCTCCGCGGAGGGGAGCCGCGCCGGGGGGTACGCCTTATTGATGTTATAGACGAAGCCGCCTTGGGGATGGTTGCAGACGGCGAAGCGACCGCAGTGCCTTGTCGGTTTCGTCTAACGCGTGAGACGATGCAGGCAGGTTAAACGCAAGCGAGGGGCGCGGCGGTGAACAGGCGCGAGCTATTGAAAATTGGCGGGATGGCGCTGGCGCAGGCTTCGGTTGCCATGCGCAGCCGCGCGCAAAGCAGTGCGCACGCCGGCATGCAGATGGGGCCGGAGACGCCAGATGCCCGCGCCGACTATACGCTTCGTATCGCACCGGTTACGGTCGAGCTGGACCCTTCGCACATTCTTTCGACGACCGGCTACAACGGCATCGCACCAGGGCCTGTGTTGCGCATGAAAGAGGGCAAGCCGGTGACGATCGAAGTCACGAACGAGACGGATACGCCGGAGCTGGTGCATTGGCATGGCATGCTGATCCCGCCTGAGGTCGACGGGACAGAGGAGGAGGGTTCGCCGCTGGTCGAACCGCACAGCCTGCGCCGGTTCCAGTTGACGCCGGGTCCCGCAGGCAGCCGATGGTATCACTCGCACGCCATGGCCATGGACGACCTGCACAAAGGTTCCTACACAGGCCAATTCGGATTCGTTTATGTTGATGGCGGCAACGATCCCGGCGCCTACGACCAGGAGCTCTTTCTGGCGGTGCGCGACTGGGAGCCGTATTTCACCGCCAATATGGACGACGATGACGACGACACTCACAATGGACCGCTGCTGGAAAAGCCCGCGGTGATGAATACCGAGCCTGACGGCCTTGAAGTGGGATCGATGACGTACTCCATCAACGACAAGGCGCTGGGGTCGGGCGATCCCATCCGCGTGCGCGAGGGGCAGCGTCTGCTGATTCATTTTCTCAATGCCAGCGCCATTGAGAACCGCCGCATCGCGTTTTCGGGCCACAAAATGAAGGTGATTGCGATGGATGGAAACCCGGTTCCGTCGCCGCAGATGGTGGACTCGATTTTTCTGGGAGCAGGCGAGCGCATCGACGCGATTGTGGAGATGAATCATCCCGGAATTTGGATTCTGGGTTCGACGGAGAAGCCGATTCGCGAGTCCGGCTTGGGCGTGGTGGTGGAATACGCCGGGCAGCACACGCAACCGCAGTGGGTCGATCCGCCGAAGGAGCCGTGGGATTATACGATTTTCGGGACTGCCGGCTCGGATTCGCCCACGCCGCACGAGGCGCCGCAGCAAACCATTGAGATGATCTTTGAAAAGATCCCCGGCGGGGCGGGGAAGTTCAATGTGTGGTTGATCAATGGCAAACCTTATCCGCACGAGCGGGAGTTCGTGTTGCAACAGGGCATACGCTACCGGCTGGTGATGCGGAATCGTACCGACGACGCCCACCCCATGCACCTGCACCGGCACCTCTGGGAGCTGGCCGAGATCAATGGCAAAGCGACGGCCGGCATCGTGAAGGATACGGTGGTGGTGCCCTATTACGGCCGCGCTGTGGTGGACTTCACGGCCAGTCAACTCGGGCTGGCACTATTCCATTGCCACATCCAGCAGCACATGGACTACGGCTTCAAGGCGCTGTTTCGCTACGCGTGATGCACACTTCACCGCAAAGCACGCACTGCTGCGCGCGAGTCCACATTTTGCTCGGTGCCTCTGGTCCCCGATCTTTGGACCGGGGCTAAGTTGGACCTACTTCGCTTTGTGCGCCGCCACCATATCGACGAAGAGCTTGTGGATGCGCGAGTCCGAGGTCATTTCAGGATGGAAGGTCGCCACCAGGAGATTTCCCTGACGCACCAGCGTGGGAAAACCGTCACGGCTCGCAAGAACCTCCACGCCGTTGCCAACGCGGGTGATGCGGGGCGCTCGAATGAAGACCATTTCCAGCGGGCCGCCCGGCAACGTGGTTGGCAGCGTAAGGATGGTCGAGTCGATCTGGCGGCCGTAAGCGTTGCGCTCCACGGTTGCATCCAGCACGCCCAGGCTCCGCTGCGGCGGATGCAGCACCTCGCGAGCCGCCAGAATGCAGCCCGCACAGGTGGCAAAGATTGGCATGGCGGCAGCAAATTTCACGAGCGCGTCGAAGAATCCATCCTGCTCAAGGAACTTGAGCATAGTGGTCGACTCGCCGCCCGGCAGCACGAGGCCGTCGAGGCCGGCGAGATCTTCGGGCTTGCGCACCAAGACAGTCCGCGCGCCGGCGTTCGCGAAGACGCGCGCGTGCGCCTCGTAGTCGCCCTGCAGGGCGAGCACGCCAATGGTGACGGGATTGGTGTTGCCGTCGCCTGTTTGCGTCGGAGCGGCCGCCATGGTTGCCATCGCTTCTTCAATTTCTATGATAACGATATTTGCGTTGCGATGCGCTCCTTCATGTACAAGCGCAAGAACGCCGCGATAGTATTCTCCCGATTATGAGAAATGAAGATCTTCGCCGCGGTCTTACGCGCAGAGAATTGCTACAACGATCGGCCGCCGGCATTGCATTGCTTGCGGGCCGATCGGCCATTCCGGGTTTGTCCCCAATTGCAGCGGCTTTGCAAGGCTCCGTGGTGCCAGCGACGCAATCGGCCGAGCAGCGCCTCTACGCAGAAACCTTGAAGACCTGGTGCGATGGCCTGGTTGCGCGACAGGTGACGGAGTTCCGCGACTCAGCGTTTTATGGTGGGCTGCTGTGCCCCGCCTGCGCGCTCATCCACGGGCGTTGCGGCGATGCGGTATACCCGTTGCTGCGCATGGCACACACCACGGGCGAGGCCAAATACCTGCGCGCCGCGCTGCTGGTGCACGAGTGGTCGCAGGCGCAGGTGAGCCGTGCCGATGGCAGCTGGGTGAATGATGTGACCCTCAGCACCTGGCAGGGAATCACGGTGTTTCACGCCATCGCACTGGCTGAGGCGCTGGAACATCATGGCGAGGTTCTGGACGTGGCCACGCGTGGCAAGTGGACTGACCGGCTGGCTGCGGCGGCGAAGTTTCTTGATGGCTTCATCACCATCGAAACCGGGAATGTGAATTACCCGGTTACGTCAACGCTGGCGTTCCAGCTTTGCGGACAGGTTCTCGGGGTACAGCACTGTTTCGACCGGGCACGAGCGTTGGCACAGGAAGTGATGGGCCAGTTCACGCCCGATGGATTTCTCGCCGGCGAAGGACATCCGCTGAAAGAGGTAACGGCAAAGGGCTGCCGGCCCGTAGACATGGGATACAACGTGGAGGAGTCGCTGCCTGCGCTTGCGCTCTACAGCCTGCTTGCAGATGACAAGCGTGTGCAAGAACAAGTGGTGGCGGCCATGCGAACGCACATGGAGTTCATGCTGCCCGACGGCGCCTGGGATAACAGCTTTGGAACGCGTAACTACAAATGGAGCTGGTGGGGCAGCCGCACCAGCGACGGTTGCCAGCCGGGCTTTGTGCTGATGTCGAAGTTCGAGCCCAGGTTTCGCGAAGTGGCGCGGCGCAATCTGGAGCTGATGACGGCTTGCACGTACGATGGATTGCTTTACGGCGGACCCGATTTCCATGCGCACGGCGATCTGCCGTGCATCCATCACACCTTTACGCACGCCAAGGCGCTGGCGACCGTTCTGGACCGCGGCAGCTTCACGTCCGAATCGTCGGAGCGGCCGAAACTGCCGCGCGACGAGCCTTACGGGCTGAAGAGCTTTGCATCGGTCGGCACGAGGCTGGCTGCGATTGGTCCGTGGCGCGCGACAGTCA
>JASHYS010000487.1 GCA_030042915.1 Acidobacteriaceae bacterium | reverse complement strand
CGTGGTGAAGGCCGCGGTTCTGGCGAAAGTTCCCAAGGGGCTCGATTTGATCGATGCGGCCGCGCTGCCGCTGGTGACAGTCACTGGCAACCAGCTCATGGCCGCTACGGGGATCAAAGCTGGGCAGACGGTTCTCGTGGTGGGTGCAGCCGGAAATGTCGGCCGGTCGGCGGTATTCACGGCGAAGCAACACGGTGCGACTGTGATCGCGGGGGTTTTGAAAAGGCAAATCGACGCTTCGAACAATGTCGGGGCCGATCGGTTCGTCGCCACCGATGACGACAACGCGATTGCGAGTCTAGCGCCGCTCGATGCGGTCGCGGATACGGTCGGCCGAGAAACCGCCGAAGAGCTGATTGCCAAAGTCAAGCCGGGAGGGGTATATGCATCGGTCGTGCAGGAGCCACAGAACGCCGCGAGTTACCCCTCGGTCAAGATGGTGCACGTATTTTCGCACTTTGACAGGAAAACCCTCGAGTTCATGGCCGAAGCAGTCCGAGACGGCAAGCTGGTTATTCCCATTCGCGAAAAGCTGCCGCTGAGTGAAGCGGCCGAGGCTCAGGCAGAGGCAGAGAACGGTGGCGCCGGGAAAATTCTGCTCGTGGCTTGATATTCTGTTCGCTCGGCGATCCGATCGCAATCGCGGCGGCCGCCCGGAAAATCGGCTGGGGCCCGTGCCGGAAGACAGACGTCACCTTCAAAAGCGAGGATAAATCGAGATGAAGACAAATCAGCGCAGACTGAATCCCGCCTCCAAACCAAGCGGCGATGGATGTGTGGAGTGCCTGGCGTCGCCGCACGGATGGTGGCTTCATCTTCGGCGATGCGCCGAGTGCGGCCACATTGGATGCTGCGACAGTTCTCCCAGTCAACATGCTTCAAAGCACGCGGCGGCTACCGGGCATCCCATCATCGCCAGCTTTGAGCCGGGCGAAAACTGGTTCTACGATTACGACAAGCAGGAGATGGTCGCCGGTGTGGAGTTGCCTCCGCCGCACGCGCATCCGAAAAATCAGCCCGCACCCGGGCCCGCCGGAAGAGTGCCCGCCAACTGGGAGTCGCTCCTGAACTAGCAGCCCGCCGCGGGCGCAGCTTGCAATAACAAAGCTCCCTGTTGCCGGTCGACTCGCTCGGCCAATAGTTCTTCATCGCGATTCTGGCCGCCCACACTGACCGCCGCGAAGACGGCAATGTGCTGGAAAAGGCATCCAAAGAAAGCGGGCTGCATAGAAGGAGGCACGTTGACCACTACCGTGAGACACTTCGACGCAATCATTATCGGGACCGGCCAGGCGGGGCCGCCGCTGGCGACGCGCTTTGCCGGCGCCGGCAAAACCGTGGCCATCATCGAACGCAATAAATTTGGCGGCACCTGCGTGAATACGGGATGCATCCCGACGAAGACGCTGGTGGCGAGTGCCTATGCGATCCATATGGCCCGCCGCGGCGACGATTATGGTTTTGCCATCGGCGATATGCGCGTCGACATCGAGCGAGTGAAGGCCCGCAAGGATGAAGCCTCGGTTAGATCAAGCAAGGGAGTGGAGCAGGGGTTGCGAAGCACGGCAAATTGCACGGTCATTCAGGGTCATGCCCGCTTCCAATCGCCGAACACTGTTGCGGTCAACGATGAAATTCTCGAAGCCGGCCGGATCTATATCGACGTGGGAGGGCGTGCTTCGGTTCCTGAAATGCCGGGGATCCACGACGTTCCGTTTTTCACCAACTCTTCCATGATGAACATCGATTTCCTGCCCCAGCATTTCATTATCGTGGGCGGAAGTTATGTGGGCTTGGAGTTTGCGCAGATCTATCGCCGGTTGGGGAGCGAAGTTACGATCGTGGAAATGGGGCCGCGCCTGATTGGACGGGAGGACGAAGATGTTTCGCAGGCCGTGCTTGAAATTCTCGAGGCTGAAGGCATACATATCCAGCTGAATGCGAAATGCGTCTCGCTTGCGAAACGCGATGGCGGCATCGCCGTCGGCATCACATGCGAGGAAGGCCCGCCTGAAGTTGTGGGCAGCCATGTTCTTCTCGCCGTGGGACGGACTCCCAACACCAGCGACCTGGGCCTGGACCGGGCTGGAGTTGCGATCGATCAGCGCGGCTACATTACGGTTGACGATCAACTGCAGACCAACGTGCCCGGCATCTGGGCGCTGGGCGACTGCAACGGCCGCGGCGCCTTTACGCATACTGCCTACAACGACTACGAGATCGTTGCAGATAATCTCTTCAACGCCGATCATCGCCGGGTCTCCGACCGGATCCAGGCCTACGCGCTCTATATTGATCCGCCGCTGGGGCGATGCGGCATGACCGACGCGGAGATTCGGAAATCCGGACACCGTGCCCTGGCTACCAAATATCCGATGAGCCGCGTGGGTCGCGCCTACGAAAAGGGTGAGACGCAAGGATTCATGAAAATCTGTGTCGATGCGGAAACGAAACAGATTCTGGGAGCGGCGATTCTTGGAGTCGGGGGCGACGAAGTGATTCACGTTCTGCTCGACATCATGTA
>JASHYS010000002.1 GCA_030042915.1 Acidobacteriaceae bacterium | reverse complement strand
CCTTATACCGGCATCGGCAAGCCGGAGCCTCTACGGCATGACTACGCCGGTTGCTGGAGTCGGAGAATTACACGGGAGCACCGCCTGGTATATCGCGTGACAGCCGATCGCATCGACTTCCTCCAGGCGCGGTATCACTACGAATAGCACGGACTCGTCCGGCTTTTTCATTCTTTACATGGCGCCAGCGCGCCTGCCACACTGGAGCGTGGACACCCAGACAATTGTCATTCTCGATTTCGGGTCGCAGTATACGCAGCTCATCGCGCGGCGCATCCGCGAGCAGAATGTGTTTTCGGCGGTGTTGCCGTGCACGGCGGCGCTGGGCGAAATTCAGGCCCTCAAGCCCATCGGGTTGATTCTTTCCGGCGGCCCATCGTCGGTGTATGACGTGGATGCGCCGGGGGCCGACCCGCAGCTGTTGCAGTTAGGCGTGCCGGTGCTGGGCATTTGCTACGGGCTGCAGTTCATCGTGCACCACCTGGGCGGGCGCGTGCGCTCCGCGGCCAAACGCGAGTACGGCCACGCGGAGGTGGAGCTGGAAGACCAGGCGACTCCGCTGTTTGCCGGGCTGCCGCAACGCCTGCAGGTTTGGATGAGCCATGGCGACGAAGCGCTGGAGCTGCCCCCCGGATTCCGCCGCACTGCCATCACATCGAACGCGCTGGCCGGAATCGCCAACGAAGAGCGTCGCATCTGGGCGGTGCAGTTTCATCCCGAGGTGCACCACACGCCGCTGGGACCGCAGCTGCTTCATAATTTCCTCGAGATTTGCGGAGCGCGCGGCGATTGGACGCCGGCGCACTTTATTGAATCCACTGTGAACTCGATCCGCGAGAAGGTGGGCGCAGGGCACGTCATCTGCGCGCTATCGGGCGGCGTGGACTCGTCAGTGGCCGCGATGCTGGTGCACAAGGCCATCGGCGATCAATTGACTTGCATTTTTGTGAACAATGGCGTGCTGCGCAAGAACGAGTTTGCCAACGTGCAAACCACCATGCGCGACAAGCTGGGGCTGAATGTGGATGCCGTGAACGCCAGCGCCCGGTTCCTTGAGAAGCTGGCCGGCGTCACCGATCCCGAAATCAAGCGCAAGCGCATCGGCGCCGAGTTCATCGCGGTCTTCGAGGAGGAGGCGCATCGCATCGCGCAGGAAAAGGGCGGTGTGGAGTGGCTGGTGCAGGGCACGCTCTATCCCGACGTCATCGAGTCGTCGAGCGTAAGAGGGCCGAGCCAGACCATCAAGAGCCATCACAACGTGGGCGGGCTGCCGGAGCGCATGAAGCTCAAACTGATTGAGCCGCTGCGTGATTTGTTCAAGGATGAAGTGCGGCGCATTGGGCGCGATCTCGACATGCCGGGTGAGATTCTTTCGCGGCAGCCGTTTCCCGGGCCGGGATTGGCAGTGCGCATCCTGGGCGAAGTGACGCCGGAACGCGTGGCGCTGCTGCAGGAGGCCGACGAAATTGTGATCGACGAGGTGAAGGCTGCCGGGCTCTACACCAAAATCTGGCAGAGCTTTGCGGTGCTGCTGCCGGTGATGAGCGTGGGCGTGATGGGCGACCAGCGCACTTATGCGTATACCTGCGCCATCCGTGCCGTGCACTCTGAAGACGGCATGACCGCCGACTGGACGCCGCTGCCCTACGAGCTGCTGAAACGCATCTCCAATCGCATTGTGAACGAAGTGCGCGGTATCAACCGCGTGGTGTACGATGTGACGTCGAAGCCGCCGGGCACGATCGAGTGGGAGTGAGGACTGGCCGTCCAGGCCAACTTGAGTCATACCTCACGGTGCGTGACTCACCATTGGACGCGCACGATGAGCTGAAGGCATAATCTCCAGCCGTCAGAGCGAAAGCTGAACCGGAGTTTGATGAGCGTGTGGCTCCGAGATAGCCTGACTAGGCCGTGGCCGCTGCTCCTCCCGTCAGCGCCAGAGTCACGACAGTGATGTCATCCTCCTGGCCAAAGGCGCGTGCCGCTTCAAGGATCTGCGTTGCACTTTTGCGACTCCATGTCTGTGCGCGTGCGAAGCCGAACAGTTCGCCGTTGGCGGAGCGCGCCTCAACCACACCGTCGGTAAGCAGTGTGATTTGAGCGTCGGGTTCCAAAGCGAATGTGGTTTCTTCATAGGTAGATTGAGCGCGAAGCCCAAGAGGTAAGCCGCCCTCGACAGCCAACTCCTCGCCGTTACAGTATGGCGGCAAATGCCCGGCATTGGCCACAGTCAGCGTGCCATCCAGATCGGCCCGCAACACCAGGCACGTGGTGAATCCATCCTTGCTCCGGACCAGAATCCTCCGGTTCATTGCTGCAAGGATTTCACCCGGGCTGGCGGTGTATTGAGCCAGGGTGCGAAATGTGCCGACGAGGAGCGACACTGTCATGGCGGCCGGCATCCCCTTACCGCTCACGTCGCCTATGACGATGAGGGCCCCGCCGGGCGCCGTAGGCAGAATCTGAAAGAAGTCTCCGCCCACCTGGCCTGCAGGCCAATACTCGCTTTCAATCTTGAATCCAGGCAGACTCGGAATCTCTTCCGGAACGAGCACCTGTTGCACAGCCCGGGCCGCTTCAAGCTCAGTCTCTGCGCGCAGCTGCCGAGCTCCCTCAACGTTGATGTGCTTGGTGATCACGAATGCGCTGGCCAAAGTTGTGGCAAAGATGGAGAAAGCGTCGAAGCGATAGGCTGCTTCTGCGATTGAAGGTGGCAGATCGGCTCGGTGCCAGTGAAAGAGTGCCATTCCATAAATCGTGAAAACGATCGGCGCGACAAAGAGTATCCGCTGAAAGGGAGGACGGTGGCGCAACAAAAGAACCACGGGGCCGCAGAGGCCGAAAAGCAAAGCGAAAAGCAGGACGAGCGGGCGCGACATGCTCCCGCCGAGGACAACATCCATCAGGAAGCCGACGGATGCCATGCGAAGAAATCTTGCTGCAAGGAGATATTTGAGACGGCGGGCCGGCAGGTCAAGAAGGTGGCTGCCGAACCAATCAACGCGCATTTTACTGAAAAGCAGCCACGCGAGCAGCAAGACAACAGCGAGGCCGAACGCGTATGTGAGAAGGAACGGTCCTTTGGACATGAGCGGCTCCCTACATCATTTCTAGTTCTGCAGTAAAGGCTGTGCCAACCATAATCGATTTTCGCGGGGTTCAGGCGCCTTCAGAATTTGCCGCCTTCTCACCGTCCGCTCTGCGCAGCCTTGGCGAAGTGAAAGATGACGTCGACCCGGTGCGCGTCGGTGTCGGTCTTCACGTCGTACGTGGTGACCACGGTTTGCATCCATTTCGCCAGGGCGCGGTCCTGTTTTTGGGCGCGCGCCGCAAAGCTTGAAACATAGCTTTCGTCGAAGGCGTCGCCAGCCGCCAGCTTCCAGGCATTTTTGAGCTTGGCGATCATGGCGTCGGGCGCGCCGTCGAAGCGCACTGCGGCAAAATGATAGATCGGACCGGGATCGATCTCGATGCTGTAATTCACAATATGCGTGGTTTCGTTGAACGAAGCGTGCGGAGCGACGGAGCAATCGAGATAGCCGCGGGCATGATAGCCGTCGCGGACGGCAAGCAGAAACAGATCGAGCGGCCTTCCCGAGCCCGCCGGATATTTTTTGAGGATCTGTTCGACCTGAGCGCGGGAAATGAGCGCGTCGGCCGGATAGCTGATGGAGCCGAGCTTGTAGATTCCGCCTTCGCGGATAGCAACCGTGAAAGGAATCTCGACGGCCTGGTCCGATGCAACGGGAGGTTCGACTTCGCTCACATCGACTTGGACTGCCGCATAGCCCTGATCCTGGTAGAGGTCTTCGAAGGCGCGCTTGAGGCCGATCGCGGAGTTCTCCGTATCGAACTCGTTTCCGGCCTGACCGGCGACAAAACCACTCACCTTGGCCTGCATGGCGGGCGAGACGCCGGAAAATTGGATTGTGCCGATGCGCACCGGCGGCGATGTGATCGAGAAGTTCATGGCCGTAATTTTCTTGGGCCCCAGATCGCTGGTGAGAGCGGCTTTCACCGTAGCTTTTGCGCCTTCAGCGGCGAGCATTTCTTCAAACATCTGGCAGATGCCGTCGTCCATGGAGCCGTTGGCGGGCAACAACCCGTGATAGAGCGGAAAGCGCGCGTGAAGCTTGTCATCGAGATCCTTGCCCGGCCTGAGCGGCAGATTGTCGAGGTGCATGGGATAGAGCTGCGTGGCAGGCGTCAACGTGAAAAGCAGCCCCTTGCTGTCGCTGGTGAACTTGACCACCGCAAAGAGGCCGGTATCGTTGAGCTGCTTGGCGCCGGCTTTCACGCTGCTCGGGGCCAGGCGCGGAGCCGGCTTCAGGCCTGAAGCCGCGAGCAACTCATCCTGCGTGTATTGGGGCGCGCCCTGAAAACGAATGGCCGGAGGCTTTTTTTGCGCAGACGGAGATGTCTTTTTTTGCGCGGGCGCGGAAAGACAGGAGAGAAGAAGGAAAGCGGCAATCGCGACAGCCGGTTTGTTCATTGCGCCAAGATTAACAAACTGTGCGCGACGCGGCCATAAATCGCGAAGTGCGGCGTGGAACCAGGAATCGGGGGCTCAGTGCCTTTTCTCCAGCCGTAAAACCACGTCCACTGTCTTGCTCTCGTCGTCTGTGGTGAGCGTATAGGTGCAGCTGGCAGTTTGATAAATCCGCTTCAGCGTCGGATTCGCATCGCCAACCGCAAAGAAGCGCAGGATTGCGCTCTCATCGAACACCGTTCCCGCCGGCATCTTCCACTCCGACAGCATCAAGGCGCGCAAGTCGTCGCTCACGTTCTGAATCGTGAGCTTGCCCATCCGATATTCGGCCCCCGGATCCACGGTAACCAGGAAGCTCACGGTCCCCTTTGTGCGGTCAAAGCTCGGGGTCGGATGCACGCTGGGTTTCATGAATCCGTGGTTGTGGTATTGCTTGGCAACAAAGATCCAGTCGTCCGTCAAAAGTTGTCCTGCGGCTACTTCGCCGGGATGAATGAGCGACTGCCGGCTGAATTCGGCTGGGTCTACCAGCACATCGGGCGCAAACACAATCCCCGCCAGCTTGTACTGAATGCCTGGCGCCGCCGACATTTCAAACGG
>JASHYS010000058.1 GCA_030042915.1 Acidobacteriaceae bacterium | reverse complement strand
ACGAACCACTCCCAACCGTCACCGTTATTCGGCACCAGGCCCTGCAGCATGGCCACTGTAGTTTTGGCCGTTCCCGGCGAGCTGATCGAGATTTCGCCCAGAAACGGAGGGCTGGAGCGAAAGTGCGCGATTTCCGTAAGGAATCTGCCGATTTCAACATCGGGATTCTCTTCAGCCTGCAAGTGCCTGAAGACCTTCAGGAAGAAAAGGTTGTCGTAGATGATCGATGAGTTCGACTGCTCGGCCGACAGCAATCGCGATGGCAAACGTTGCGCTGCCGACCCGCCCGGAAACGCGCTCGAAGCACGCGCATCGAGCCGGCCGTTTTCGGGAACCGGGTAACCAGCGGAGGGCGATTCGCGAGGCTGAAATCGCTGACCGCCCGGCGACGGCGCACTGGGCGCCTCGGAGCGGGGCGGCGTTGCCGCTTCTCCCGGCTGCGCGGTCAGCGGAAGCGGCGCCGGCACTTCAGTCACTTGCTGCCGATCGGCCGGTGCCCCTCCATCGGAGGGCGCACCGCCGGGCGCCGAACCAAGTACAAGCTGCGGCGCAAGTGTGCCTGCGTCTGAAACTGCCAGCGTTGCATTGCTTGCAATCAATCGCAGCAGTTCCTGGTGCAATTCATCGCGAGAAGTTGCGTCGTAGAGAATGGCCGGACCAGCCGCAGTTGCGAGTTGCGCGATGATGCTCCCGGGCCGGGTTTGCGTGATCTCATCAAGAACCGCGTTGGTGCCGATGGCGAGAGGAACGAGATAGGTGTCTTCAGACTGATCCTCGCGGTAGGTCGTGTTGAAGAAAACCAACGCCGGGGGAGTTGCGACGGCCTCCGTTCCATTGCCGGCGGAGAATCCGGCTTGCGCCTCGCCGCCCTTTGCCGGGAGCTCGATCCAATCGCGAACCTTTACCGACGCAATTGTGCGTGCTTTGCCGCCAAACCAGCGCTGGCGTGGCAGCCAGTCGAGCAGCGCCGGTTCAAGAATCGAAGCGCCCGCATCGCGGAAGAAGCCGGTCCAATTCGCAGTCGAAAGCGGCGCGGCATGGATTTCCGCCTCCTGTCCCTCGGCGTCCCATTCCGTCGGCTGCTCGCCGGCCATGCCCGCAGGCTGGAGTTCCAGCCATAGGAAGGAATAAGGCGCGAGCGTAAGGGAGTAGGGTTCACTGGTGATGGCGGGAAACGACACGTAGCCCAGCATCTCCACGGGCTTGAATCCGGCGTACTCGGCCAGATCGAGCGCCACCGGCTGCGCAAAGCGGCTCAGATTGGCGACGCACAGCACCGTCTCATGGAATTCCTCGCCGCGGTCCAGGTCGCGCAGGTAAGCCAGGATTCTCCGGTTGGCGGGATTGAGAAAAGTGAGAGTGCCGCGGCCGAATACCTGAAACAGCTTGCGCAACGCAATCATGTTGCGTGTCCACTGCAGCAGGCTCGATGGATCGCTGAGCTGGGCTTCAGCATTGACAACCTGGTAGCCGTAGATCGGATCCATCACCACGGGCAGGTAAAGACGCGCGGGATCGCACTTGGAGAAACCCGCATTGCGATCAGAGGTCCACTGCATGGGCGTGCGCACGCCGTTGCGATCGCCCAGATAGATGTTGTCGCCCATGCCGATTTCGTCGCCGTAGTAGAGAATGGGGGTGCCGGGAAAACTCATCAACAGCGACTCCAGCAGCTCAATGCGCCGGCGATTATTGTCTACCAATGGCGCCAGCCTTCGCCGTATGCCGACGTTGACGCGCATGCGGGGATCAGCGGAATAGGCAAAGTACATGTAATCGCGTTCGTCGTCGGTGACCATTTCCAGGGTCAACTCATCGTGGTTGCGCAGGAATAGCCCCCACTGGCATATGTCGGGGATGGGCGGCGTCTGCGCCATGATGTCGGTAATGGGCAGCCGGTCTTCCTGCCGGAGGGCCATGTAGATGCGCGGCATGAGCGGAAAATGGAACGCCATGTGGCATTCGTCGCCTTCTCCAAAATAGGGACGCACGTCGGCGGGCCATTGATTGGCTTCGGCCAGAATCATGCGGTTGGAATAATCGGCATCGATGGCTGCGCGCAGTTTCCTCACTACTTCATGTGTTTCCGGCAGATTTTCGCACGAAGTTCCCTCGCGCTCGCAAAGGTAGGGAATGGCGTCCATGCGCAGCGCATCCACGCCCATATCGAGCCAGAAACGCATGGCCTTCAGGACTTCCTCAAGCACCAGCGGATTTCCATAGTTCAAATCGGGTTGATGCGAGAAAAAGCGGTGCCAGTAATAGGCCTTGGCGGTTTCGTCCCATGTCCAATTCGATTTCTCGGCATCGGTGAAGATGATGCGCGCTTCGGCATACTTCTGGTCGGTATCGGACCAGACGTACATGTTGCGCTGCGCAGAACCGGCCGGCGCCAGCCGGGCTGCCTTGAACCATGGGTGCTGATCGCTGGTGTGATTGACCACCAGCTCGATCATCACCTGCATGCCGCGCTGGTGCGCCGCTTCAAGGAACGCTTTGAAATCGTTGAGCGTTCCGTACGAAGGATTCACATTGTTGTAATCCGAGATGTCGTATCCGTCGTCGCGCAGCGGGGAGGGGAAGAAAGGCAGCAGCCAGATGCAGGTGATGCCCAGGTCCTGAAGGTAATCGAGACGCGAAATCAGGCCCGGAAAATCGCCAATGCCGTCGTTGTTTGAATCGGCAAAGGCGCGCACGTGCAGTTCATAGACAATGGCGTCCTTGTACCAGAGAGGATCGGCGGCGCTGGCCATCTTCTTCACGCGATGGACTCTCCAGGCAGACTGCGGGGGCGTGAGCGCGTCACTGCAGGCGGCTTACGCGAAAGATATGCGCCGGCTTGATGCCTGGCCGCAGGGCAACGTAGTTGCGCTCCCGCCAGGTATATTGGGCGCCGTCAAGCAGGTCCTCGACCAGAAAGCTCTCGCCCGCGGCAATGCCCAGCCGGTCGCAGTCGAGATTCGTCCAGCCGCCTTGATCGTTTTGAGAATCGATGTTGACGACTACCAGGATCGTGTTTTCGAAATCCGGCGTCGATTTTGAATAGCAGATCAGATGGGGATTGTCGATGGAGTGGAAGTGGAGTGAGGTGTTGGATTGAAGCGCTGAATTCTGGCGCCGGATGCGGTTGAGAGCGGTGATAAGAGGAACCAGCGAACCGGGTATGTTCCGATCGCGCTGGCGGATCTGGTACTTCTCGCTGTCCAGATATTCCTCCGATTCCGGCGGCGGCGCCGATGGGTGGGCTGCGGCGTTCTCGGCCAGCTCGTAGGCCGGGCCGTAAATGCCGTAATTCGATGACAATGTCGCCGCCAGGATAAGGCGATGCATGAAGGCCGGGCGTCCGCCTTCCTGCAAAGTCTTATGCAGAATATCGGGCGTGTTGGGCCAGAAGTTGGGCTGGAAGAAGTCGCTCACGGGCGGCTGGGTGATCTCTTCCAGATAGCTTTCCAGCTCCTCTTTGCTGTTGCGCCAGATGAAGTAGGTGTAGGACTGCGTGAAGCCGCGCTTGGCCAGCGCATACATCAGGCGAGGCCGCGTAAATGCCTCGGCCAGAAAGATCACGTCGGGATATCGGCCGCGCAGAGAGTCGATGCACCACTCCCAGAATGGCAAGGCCTTGGTGTGCGGGTTATCCACCCTGAAAACCCGGACCCCGCGTTCGATCCAGAACTCGAAAACCGAGTGCAGTTCATCCCAAAGGGCCACCCAGTCGGGCGATTCGAAGTTGAGCGGATAGATGTCCTGATATTTCTTGGGAGGATTCTCGGCGTATTGGATCGATCCATCCGGACGGATCACAAACCAGTCGGGGTGATCCTGCACCCAGGGATG
>JASHYS010000486.1 GCA_030042915.1 Acidobacteriaceae bacterium | reverse complement strand
TGAGCGCCGGCGAAGACAGCTACATCGAATATGCTCCCGCCGACATCGTCACCTTTGAAACCATTCCCGATCCGCCCCCGCCCGCGGCGCCCGCACCCGCGCCAGCTGCTCAGGCACCCGCAAAACTCTCGTCCGCTGACATGGCCGAAATGCTTACTCGCGCCGGCAACGAGCACAATCTCGATGTCGATCTGCTGGCCAGCGTCATCAAGGCCGAGAGCGACGGCAACGTGCGCGCCGTCAGCCCAAAGGGCGCGCAGGGCCTGATGCAGCTGATGCCCGGCACCGCCGCCGATCTGGGCGTCAAAGACAGCTTCGAGCCCAGCCAGAATGTGCGCGGCGGATCAGCTTATCTCGATTGGCTGCTCACCCGCTACCACGACAACCTGGCCCTGGCGTTGGCTGCCTACAACGCCGGCCCTGAAGCGGTCGATAAATATCGCGGCATTCCTCCCTATCATCAAACCCGCGTCTACGTAGCCCGCGTCATTCACGAATTCAATCGCCGCATCCTGGCCCGCGAAGCGCAAGCCCGGCAATCGGCCGCTGCAGCGCCCGCCTCAGCCTCAGCGCCCGCCGCAGCCCCGACGCCGTCGCGTTAATCGTCGCGCCAATCTCACCCAAACATAAAAGCGCGCCATCCTGTTCCTCGAATGATCTAAACTCTTTGAAACCGCCATGAGCCGAGTTCTCATCATCGACAGTCAAATCCCAATCAGCCGCGAAATCGGCGAACTGCTGGCCTCGGCCGGTTCTGAGATCGAGTACGCCGCCGGCCACATCGACGCCCTCCATCGGCTGCGCTGCCGTGCGTTTAGCGTCATGATCACGAGCGCCGAGAGCGTGATCGAAGAAGACCTCGCCCTTCTCGAGGAGATGAGGCTTATACGGCCCAGTCTCAAGTGCATCGTGCTCACCCCTCGCAGCACGCCGAACGACATCATTGCAGCAATGCGTGCGCGTGTCTTCGGGTGCTTCACACCTCCCTTCGGCGCAGAAGAAATCGCCGGCGTCGT
This sequence comes from Acidobacteriaceae bacterium, assembly GCA_030042915.1. Next base: position 2,925 of record JASHYS010000486.1, on the reverse strand, counting down.
GCGTAACGCAGCCTCTAACGATTCGGACGAAGACATCGAAGTCCTCTCCGCCCGTCCCGGCTGGATTGCCGTCCGCGTCAACTGCCGTCTCGCCACCGCTGAGCGTCTCATGTCGTTTGCCAGGGAGTTTGCCGCACAACTGCCCGAGACCGCGCGCCAGGAAATCATGATTGCGCTTCGCGAGATCCTCATCAACGCCATCGAGCACGGCGCCAAGTTTAATCCCGATCAAGTTGTCGAGGTGAACGCTATCCGCACAGCCCGCACCATGACCTTTCGTGTCCGCGACCCGGGCGCGGGATTTCGCAAAGAAGGCATCGGCCATGCGGCTTATGCCCATTCACCAGACGACCCCACCGCGCACATCGCCCAACGCCAGCAGCAAGGCATGCGCGCCGGAGGTTATGGCATGCTGCTTGCCGCCGGCACAGTCGACGAACTTATATACAACGAAATGGGAAACGAAGTCCTGCTCATCAAATACCTGGATGAGCCGGCACGAAGCGAGCAGAGGCCTTCAGGCCCCTGAAATCCCGCGCTACCCCGTAGCGCCGCCCCACTCCCTGCGCTTCGCAATCTCCAGCTGCACCCATAGCTCATGAGTGCGCTCCAAAGCCAGGTCGTACTGCATGCCGACTCTTACCCTTTCGGCGACCGAATCGGCCATTCTCAATCTGTCCGCGAGCGCCTCGCTCTCGTCCCGCGAGGCCTCGAACTGCGCTGTCAACCGAAGAACACCTGATCCCAAGAGCCCAACTCCTGTCATTTTGCCCACGCCCGCTCTTTCTGCTTGCGTCGCAGCAACTCCAGATAGAACGCGAACAGATCGCCCTCACGCAACAGCGCATCCCGGCAGACAGCGATCGCCGCCCTCTGATCGACCGTCACATAACCGTTGTCGAGCTTGCTTGCAAGTGACGCGCAAACGATGCGGCGAAGCTCCAGGTGAGCCTTGACGGTCTGGATGCGCAGGCGGTTGATCACGTCTTCCACTGCAGCCTTCCACCTGAGAGAATGCGCACCCGAACTCGTAAGTCTTCTCGCGTTTCGATCCATTCGGGCCATGGTTATAGCGGTGCGCTACGGAGGACTATATCTCCGTCGAAGAGGATCGCGGTGTGATTTGGAACACGCCATTGCAGGCCACACCGACCCTTCAAAGCGCGGCAGTGTGATCGAAATCACACAATGGCGACCGCCGCTTCGGTAAATTGTGAGAATGCGCTTCCCCTCATCTGCCGCAACGGAAGGCCCGCTAGCCCCAAATAGTGGGCCTCCGCCAAGCTCCCACGGAAGGTAGGCAGCCGTGGACTTTTCTGACCGGACCTTGGCCTGCACAGATTGCGGGAACCAGTTTCTCTTCTCCGCACCCGAGCAAGCATTCTTCTCCGACAAAGGATTTGCGCACGATCCCAAGCGCTGCGCGGCCTGCAGGGCCAAAAGAAAGTTCCTGCCAAAACGAGCGGCTCACCTTGAGTCGACCGCCATCTGCGCCGATTGCGGCAAAGAAACGACGGTACCATTCAACCCGACCCGAGGCAGGCCGGTGCTTTGCCACTGGTGCTTCACGAAGGCAAGGAGCAGGTGACCGCGACGGTACTCACCTCAAGGGCTGCGGGCCGGCTTCCGTGAGGCAAGTCACTAAACGGGAGGCAACCAGGGCAGTGCCGTGACTCGAGTCACCCCCGCGCTCTCGAAACTTTCGCTACTGTGATCGTCATCACGAGGTTACCTTCGTGCGAGGTGTAGAGTGGGCCCATCCTGGTACTCCTGGTACAAGGACCTCAGCATCTGCGTTGTGGAACCGGCGGCTCTATGATCGATCAGAGCCGCCGGTTTATTTTCCGGTAGTGTTGTCATAGCGCGGACCCCGTCCATCAAGCCCATCGCCATTGCAGACGTGTGATTTGCGTCACACACGATGCATTCAGGGCACGGTAACGTCAGACCATTCACAAGGCAAATCCCCAGATCTGCGCTGTGGATCGGTGGCTCCTCTGCGGTGTGGGAATCCAGACGGAGCCGCCGTCAATCTCCTCGTTCATCGTGCGCCAAGTACCCCCGGCCAAAATTCTGCTCTCCAATTTGCAGATTATTTCCCCGACCTGTGCATACTGGTCTTAGAGCACTCAACTGGGACCTCGCGCGGCGGGTTTTTCCTGCCGCGTTCGTGTTTCTGGGGGAGACTTTTCAGCGGCCGGAGTACGCGAAATTTCGAGCTGCTGCTGCAAAACTGGTGCAAATCAGGAGGAAAAAAATTTCGGATATACCCCCCGGGGGTATAGTTTAAGGCCTAACTCATTTGGAATCAGCAAACCGACCTCCAAATGGCAACAAAATTGCGCGATTTTGGGCCCGTTTTCGACCCAAAAATGACCAGGAATCGGCCGAAAATCGGCCCTTTTCGTCGATTTCAACCGAACAAAAAAACACGATGCGAAAGGTGCGCAACATCACCGTTTCTGTCACACCGGAGATCTACCGCCAGGCGCGACACCTCGCCCGTCAGTGCGGAGGGAGCAGGGGCCTTTAGGCCCCTGAAATCGGCGAGCCTCACGCGGGCCTTCAGGCCCGGCCCAGCGACTCCGCGCTCACTTGGCGCCGGGCAGTTTCATCTGGCAGGAAAGGATCTGTTTGTTCTTCACGTACTGGTTGCAGAGGCCCATCATGCCGGATGGGCAAACGAAGGCGCCGGGCTGGGTGTTGTCGTTGCAGCCGCCGCGCTGGAGGATCTGCTTGACGACATCGGGCACGAGCGCAGTGCAGGTGAAGACCGCGCCATTTTTGAGCATGGCCTGACACAGGCCGAGCATGCCGTTGACCGGGCACAGATAGTTGCCTTCGGAGCCGTTGCGCTGGCAGCCGCCGCCGGTGAGTGTGCGGTCGGCTGCGTCACGCGTCTTGCTCATGTCGTCGACCTGCCCG
>JASHYS010000485.1 GCA_030042915.1 Acidobacteriaceae bacterium | reverse complement strand
CGCGCGCACAAAGCCATCCTGAAGCAGGATCTTGCTGTCGGCGATCTCGTGAATACGGTTGTCGACGGCGAGCGCCGCGATGCCATCCGCCGCAATCACACCGGCACGCACCTGCTGCACGCCGCTTTGCGCCAGGTGCTGGGCACGCATGTCAAGCAGGCGGGCTCCGCAGTGCATCCTGACCGGCTGCGCTTCGATTTCTCGCACTTTTCTCAGGTTGCCGATGAGGAGCTGCAGGAGATCGAGAGTATCGTCAACCGCGAAGTGCTGAAAAACGCGCGCGTGGAGACGCTGGAAGACGTGCCCATCGACGTGGCTGTGAACGAGTATCACGCCATGGCGCTGTTTGGCGAAAAGTACGGCGACAAGGTGCGCGTAGTGCGGCTCGACGATGGATTCTCGACCGAACTTTGCGGCGGCACGCACACCGCGGCCACGGGCGAGATCGGACTGTTCAAGCTCACCGCCGAGGAGTCGGTGTCGTCGGGCGTGCGCCGCATTGAAGCCATCAGCGGGCTCGGTTCGCTCGACACCTTCCGCCGCGATTTCGATCTCGCCAAGGTCGCCGGCCAGTTCGTCCCATCCGTCGACAATCTTTCCGACGGCCTGCGCGCTAAATTCGCCGCGCAGGAAGACGAGCTCAAGCGTCTGCGCCGCGAGCTCGACGAAGCGCGCATGAAAACGGCAGCCGGCGGTCTCGACGACGCCCTTTCTCGCTCTGTCGACGTGAAGGGCGTGAAAGTCCTCACGCACCGCGCCGACAATTTGGAACGCGGGCAACTCCGCACGCTGGTCGACAACCTGAAAGCGAAGCTGGGTGAGGGCGTTGTGGTGCTGGGGTCAGCGCAGCCTGAAGGCAAAGTGGCCATCATCGCCGGCGTCACGCCGGGCCTCACCAAACGCATTCAGGCGGGCAAACTGGTGGGCTCAGTGGCAAAGCTGGTGGGCGGCTCGGGCGGCGGCAGACCTGAGATGGCCGAAGCCGGCGGCAAGGACCAGGCGCAGATCGAGGCAGCTCTCAAAGCCGCCCCGGAAATTGTAGGCGAGCTGCTGGGTTAGGAGAGCACGCCCTTTCGCATCCCACCCTTTTGTCGGCTTGCGCCGACGGGCAACAGCAACCGCAGGTCCTTCGGCTTCGCTTGGCTGGCAATTACCCCGACGGAAACAAATCGCCCGTCGGGGACCTCGGTGCCCCTCCAAACGTAGCTCAGGATCCGGCTATTCTGGGCGGGCGGCCGGGCTCACTCCGCTGCTGCGCAGGTTGAAGTTCACCGCGATACCTGTCGAGAAGATCGGATAAATGCGGAACGGGTTCAGGTCGTTCTGGTACTTGGCCTGCTGGGCCGCGAGGTTGGCCTGAACCTGCGAGTTGCCCACCACATCCACGCATCCCACGGTGCCCTGCGGGTTTGTGCAAACCTGTCCTGAAGTCAGCGCGAGATTTACGCTGGGCGCGCCGGAGAATGCGGCCCCGATTTCAAGCGGGAACGATACGTGGCCGCCGCGGCGCGGAATCAAGCTGCCCCAGCCGGTGGTCAAGGAAAACGCGGGGCTCTGCGTGTGCAGGCCAACGCTCCCCGTGCCGGTGACGGGATTGGCTTCAGACGAATAGTACGTATAGCCGTCAAGGGTGAACGATGTGCCGCCCGGCGCGACCACCGTTGAAGTGACCTGGTTCTGGTTGTAGAACAAAGCGCCCGGGCTCACCCGGAATCCGTGGTTGGGGAACGGGTAGAAATCCACCGAGGCTCCGGCGGTGGCAAAATTCACCGATCCATTGGCCAGCAAGCCATTGACCGAGACGTTGTTGAGAGAGTAGTTGAAGAAATCGCCCGTGCCGCGCAGGTCAATGTGGCGGTTGGCGATCACAGCCACCTGCAGGTGGACGCCCATGGTCGATACCCCGCCGCCGAAGGCCATGCGCGAAAACGGCGCGGATTCGTAGTTGGGCTGCACCCATGTATGAGGCGCCACCGTGGTGACGGCATAATTGGCAGGCGGCGGAGGCAATGGCTCGTCGCTGGCGGTTTGGGTGGTTTGCGCAGGCACGCATCCCGGCGCGGCAAAAAGAGCAAGTGCAAGCAAAGCGAGAGTGTTTTTCACAAGGCCTCCAATTTGAGCGCAGCTCAGAGACAAGTTTTTTGAAAGCAATAGGTTGGCTTTGGTGCCCAGTCGAATCCCCGGCACGTGTGTGCCCGGTATTTTCCCCAAAAACTTAGGCTGTTCTCAGATCGTAAGGTTACCGTCGTCCGCCGACAATACATCGAAAGGGCCATGCTTCGCGGCAAACCGCTTCGGCCAGCCATTCCGCTCTCGCGCCGGGTAGCATGCCGTAATCTTGACCCGATGGCGAAGTTTGACGAAGATCCCGCGAAGATTGCCGCGCTGCGCGGCCGCCTGCTGGAGTGGTATGCCGCGAACGCCCGAGATCTGCCCTGGCGGCAAAGCTCCGATCCCTACGCCATATGGGTTTCAGAAATCATGCTGCAGCAGACGCGCGTAGCGGTGGTGGTGGAGCGTTACCGCACCTTCATGGATCGGTTTCCCACGCTGGTGGCGCTGGCGCTCGCCCGCGAGCAGGACGTGCTCGCCCTTTGGAGCGGATTGGGCTACTACCGGCGGGCGCGCATGCTGCACAAGGCGGCGCAATTCGTGGCCACGCATCTGGGAGGCAATCTTCCGGCGCGAGCCGAAGAACTGCGCGCCTTGCCCGGCATCGGCGCATACACGGCCGCGGCCGTAGCCAGCATTGCGCATGGCCAGCGCATGGCAGTCGTCGATGGCAATGTGGAACGCGTGCTGTGCCGCGTGGCCGGGTGGGACGCGGGCAGTCGCAAGGGCGGCGGCGCAGCGCTGCGGCGCAAAATTGAAAACCTGGCGGGCAAGCTTCTCGATCCCAGGCATCCCGGCGACTTCAACCAGGCCATCATGGAACTGGGCGCGACGCTTTGCGCGCCGCGCAACCCCGAGTGCCTGGTGTGCCCGCTCGCCCGCGACTG
>JASHYS010000057.1 GCA_030042915.1 Acidobacteriaceae bacterium | reverse complement strand
AGAAGCGTGTCGGACGTCACTCGAGATGCCATGCGCGCGTTTTTAGCTGGATCTACAAAGGACGAAGCGATCCAGATTCGCTTTAACGAATTCCGCGATCAGATGGGTTATCTTGGCCGTCGGATCGATGAACTCCTTGAGAGGTTTACATCCCCGGACAAGCAAGTCGAGCCTTGAGCAGGCCCATTGCGCGCCGCTTCTTGCCGGCCGTGCTAAACAGGCAGTAATCGTTATATTTCGCGGAGGATAGTTTATGAGATATATCGCTCCTCTATTTGCCACTGTCTTTGTGGCTGCCACCTTCGCTTCTGCGCAGCAGGCCGTACGTGAATCCGGCGAGGCAGAGGCGGCGGACTCACTTGTTGCCTCGACAGACCTTCCCATTGAGCGAATCGGGAATGACGATCTTCTGGGGGTCTCGGTGTACGGCGCCCCCGAGTTGACTCACAGTGTTCGCGTGGATTCTGCTGGAGAGATTCGCTTGCCCATGTTGCAGCATCCTCTCCAGGCAACTGGTCTCTATCCGGCAGATATGGAGAGATCGATTAGGGCAGCTCTCATTGAGGATCATATCCTCGTGGACCCTGTGGTGACCGTAAGGCTCGCAGAAGTGCGCAGCCGGCCCATCAACGTAGTTGGCGCTGTCCGGGCGCCGGTGACCTTTCAGGCTAGCGGATCAGTAACCTTGCTTGACGCGATCACTCGTGCGGGCGGCCTTGCGGAGGATGCGGGATCGGAAATTCTCGTTAGCAGGGAAACAACCAGCTCCGACGGCAAGCAAGCTGAACTGGTACAACGAATTCCCGTCCGCAGTTTGCTTGATGCGGTTGATCCCGCTCTGAATCTCGTCCTGCATGGCGGGGAAGAAGTACGCGTCCCAAAGGCAGGACAATTCTACGTTCTAGGAAACGTGCACAAGGCAGGCGCGTTTGCAATGACAGACGGGTCGCAAATCACCGTTCTAAAAGCCCTGGCGTTGGCAGAAGGCCTCGATCACTTTACCGGACATGTTGCGTATATCTATCGCTCCGACGGGCCGAACAATGGGAAGAACGAAATCCCAATCGAGCTAAAAAAAATCATCGATCGGAAGGCTCCTGACGTGCCGCTCATGGCGAACGACATACTGTATGTGCCGGAGGCAAGTGGTCGTAAGGCCGCTCTTACGACCTTGGCACAAATGTCAATGATTGGCGCCAGTGTTGGCACCACACTTCTTTACATTTATCACTAGTCGGATTTGAGGGAGCCATGTCAAAGCACACACCGCTGCCAGTCGACGAGCTACCGACACGAGTTTCGAGGATTCATTCGGTGCCGGCGCCACAAGTGCTCTACCCACAGCTGCCGGACTTCGAACCAGAGGTGCCCCCTGTTCCATTATCCCATTACTTCTGGGTGCTGCGCCGGCACAAGTGGATGATGATCGCATTCGTCGCGTCCTGCCTGCTTATAACGTTCCTTGTCACTACAAGGCTAAAGCCCATTTATGAATCGACAGCGACGATTGATGTTGACATACAGGCCCCATCGGACGTAGTCGGACAGGATTCATCACGTTCCGCGTCTTACCGAAATCCTGACCTAACACTTGCAACACAGATCAAATTGATCCAATCCGATGCTGTGCTGCGTCCGGTGGCCGAAGAGTTCCATTTGCTGTTCGCCCCGGCGCAGCAGCCGGGAGCCAATGCACAGCAGGCCCAAAGCCGCGTCGAAGCGCCGGTCAGTCTTGCGGGATTGAGAGTAATACGTCCACCCAACACGTATCTATTGCTCATCAGCTATCGATCTCCCGATCCGAAATTGGCGGCCGACGTGGCTAACTCGATCGCGAACTCCTACCTCGCCCGCAATTACGATATTCGAATCCGCTCGTCCGCCAGTCTTTCGGCATTTATGGCCAAGGAGCTTGACGAGTTAAAGGCAAAGATGGAGCAGTCCAACCTGGCTCTTGCTAAATATGAAAAAGACCTGGATGTTGTAAATTCCGGCGAAAAGACTAACATTCTCTCGGCTCGGCTTTTGCAATTGAACACCGACTACACGAATGCGCAAGCGGAACGGGTAAGCAAGGAGGCTGCTTGGAACGGAGCGGAGTCGGGTTCCGTTGAGGCCGCGGAAGTCTCGTCGCAAGGGCCATCCTTGGCACGGCTGAGCGAAGAGTTGGACGCAGCTGAGCAACGATTCGCGGAAGTAAAGGCAGTCTACGGGACGCGTCATCAGGAATACAAAAAGGCGGAGTCCGAGCTTGCCGAAGTGCAAAGTGAATTCGATGCCACACGCCGCAGCATTATGGCCAGAATATCCATCGAATATCAGGAAAGCCTCGACCGCGAACGGATGCTCGCGAAGAACCTGGCCGAAACAAAAGCCGACTGGGATCAATTGAATACACGGTCTTTTGAGTACCAGCAATTAAAACAGGAAGCAGATGCGGACAGGGCACTTTACGATGAACTGATCACGAAGATTCGAGAGGCTGATATCAATGCTGGATTCCGCAACGACAATATTCGAATCGCAGATATTGCCCGCCCCGCTTTATCGCCGGTTTTTCCGAACTTCGGGGTTAACCTCATCCTTGCCCTTCTCCTTTCGAGCTTCCTCGCGATGATAGGGGCTCTTGCCTTGGATAAACTCGACACTACGCTTCGGAATCCTGAGGAAGCGAGCCGATTTCTTAAGACAGACGTCATCGGGGCTCTGCCACTGGACCAAGAGGCTGCAGTCCTGCCGAAACCTGCAAAGCTCGAGCTTACGGATGCTGGATTGGCTCCGCCGGGCAAGGCTGGCGACGGGAAAGAGGTTCGCCGAAAAGGCTACTATCGCTCGATTTCTGGATTTGAGGAATCGATCAGGACACTGCGCAACACTATCCTTCTTGCCGACTTTGAGCAGCGCCTGCGGTCGATGGTAGTTACCAGCGCAGAGCCCGGAGAAGGAAAGACAACTCTGGCGGTTCATCTTGCGGTAGCGAATGCGGCAAGAGGCAAGAAAACTCTGCTGGTGGACTGCGACCTGCGACGGCCAAGTGTCCACGCAAAGTTTGGAATTAACCAGAACGAAGGTTTAAGCAATGTTCTAACGGGCGAGCAGAGTTGGAAGGATGTTCTTCATCCGATTGAGGGAAGACCGAATTTGGACATTCTCCCCGCAGGCCCCGGGTCCCACCGCGCCGCCGACCTTATTGGCCCGCGCCTCTCAGAGCTGCTCGACGAGTTTGCGAAAGAGTATGTTCTCGTGATCATGGATTCGCCTCCCCTTCTTGGGTTTGCTGAGTGCCTGCAAATAGCTTCCGCCGCAGACGGAGTGCTTATTATCGCCCGGGCCGGAGAAACGAAGCGAAAGACCGTGGCCACCGTGGTATCTACATTACAGCGGATCCGCGCCAACATTGTAGGTGTCATTCTCAACCGGATAACGCAGCAAACTTCAAGTGATGGGTATGCCTATTACGGATATCGATATGGGTATCAGCAGCAGAAACCCAATTAATCGAACCCGACAGATATAAGCGAGCCCGATATGCTCGCTCGTTTCATGATTAAGGGCGCCTTGGATAGCCCCTGAAAAACAACTCCCTCTCCCTGCCTATCCAAGCATGCAGTGAACTTCGGCGCCCATCCATAAGACTGCTGATTCCTTTGATGACAAAGCTTACTCACAGCACTGGCCGCCGGACTGCGTCCGGCCTTCATGCGTTCGGGCAGACCTCGCGTAGGGCAGCTGAGTCCGGACCAGATGCACACCACATCGGATGAAAGTTCTCATTCTTGGAGCGGGTTGCGCCGGACTCGGAGCAGCGTATCGCCTGCACGAACTGGGCCATACCGATTATCTCGTGCTGGAGCAGAATGGCTACCCAGGTGGCCTCGCGACGTCATTTGTTGACGAAAAGGGCTTCACCTGGGATGTAGGTGGTCACGTTCAATTTTCACACTATGACTATTTTGATCGGCTCATGGATAAAGCGCTTGGAGCTGCATGGCTTAACCATCTACGACAGTCGTATATTTGGATCCGGCAGCGCTTCATCCCATATCCATTTCAGAACAATATCCGAAATCTGCCGCTTGAAGATCTAGCAGCGTGCGTTCTTGGACTGATCGCTACAGGGCAGAATGCAAACGCTCGCGCGAAGAACTTTGAGGAGTGGATCCTCCATTCCTTTGGGCGAGGGATCGCCGATATCTTTCTCATTCCCTACAACACCAAGGTATGGGCCTACCCTCCTGCTCAAATGGGCTATCAATGGATCGGGGAGCGGGTTGCTACCCCGCCACTCGATCGCATCTTAAACAATATTTTGATGCAACGCGACGATCCTGCGTGGGGGCCGAACAACACGTTTCGCTTTCCGCTTCGCGGCGGTACTGGAGCAATCTGGAGGGCTGTAGCGGGTCTAATCCCTGCAGCACATTTTCGATACCACTCCGGCGCCGTTAGAATCGACACGAACACAAGGACCGTCGCTCTCGCTTCCGGAGAGGAATTTCAATACGATGTACTCATCTCCACTATCCCCATCAATTTGCTCTCTGCGTTGATCGGTAACCTCGGCCTGCTCTCTAAGACTTCCCAGCTCCGCTATTCGGGAACGCACGTGGTTGGGATCGGGCTTCATGGAAACGCCCCGGATCATCTGAAGGGAAAGAATTGGCTTTATTTTCCTGAAAATGATTGTCCCTTTTATCGCGTGACGGTATTCAGCAACTACTCTCCGCATAATGTGCCCGGCAATGGCTTTTGGTCGCTTATGGCGGAGGTGTCCGAGTCATCGTTTCGTCCCGTGAATCATTCCACAATTGTGAAGGAAGTCCTTCACGGAATGACAGCTACGGGACTCCTGGGCGGAGAAAAAGTGGCTTCAACCTGGCACTATTACGCTCCTCAGGGGTATCCAACCCCTACGATCGATCGCGACGGGCATATAAACGCCGCACTCGACTACCTCGAGGGGCGCGGAATTCTTTCGCGCGGACGGTTCGGGGCATGGAAATACGAAGTTGGCAACCAAGACCATGCATTCATGCAGGGCGTTGAAGCCGTGGACAAAATTCTCTTTGGCGCGCCGGAGCTGACATGCTGGCATCCCGAGCTCGTGAACAGCGGACAGTATCGGAACCAACGGTTGAAATTCAAAGGACAAAGTGCGAGCGTGAACGTGGATGGCGCCGCCGCGGTCCATCCGGAGACCGCGCCGCTCCGCGGTTGATAGGCTGCTTGACGATGGGTAGGCGGGCTTCGAAAAGGAGCGCTTCGCAAGGGAGCATCGGCCGTATGTTGAGCGGAGAGTTCTTTTTTACGATCTACAAAGCCATAGCCCGCCGCAGAAACGTCCCATAGCGCGCTGCTATCGCCGAGGAATCGGCAGAAATAAGCGAAGAGTGTGTTTGAAGAGTATGAAATGGTCGGGGAGGAGGAGCTGGCCCAGGCAGCTACAGCCGGGATTCAGGCGACTTCCCGCGGAAAAACCATCCTTTGGAACTTCAGCAGTCTTAGCGCGAGTGCAGGGGTCACACGCCTTGCAGGACTTGCTACAAATGCAGTCCTTGCACGGCGTGTTTCCACCTCTGGATTCGGCGTAGTGGGAATTGCGCAAAGCGTCACGATCTATTTCGGGTTGCTTTCCGACCTCTGCTTGGGCACTATCGCGGTTCGTGAAGGTGCACAGAATCCCGGCAAATTACAGTGTGTTATCTCATCGATGCTTGGGCTTCGATTGATTCTGGCTTTCGCGGCCACTCTGCTTGGGTTGCTCGTTGCACCCCATCTCCCTTTTTCTGAAGCCTCCCGCTCACTGTTCCGGTTCTATCTCTTGACGCTCCCCATTCAGGCACTGAGCATCGACTGGGTTTTTCGCGCCGTCCAGCGGATGCATTGGAACACGATCCTTGAGGGCTCAGGCGCGATTCTTACGCTCGTGTTGACGATCATGTTGGTACGAAAGCCACAGGATATTGTGCGTGTGGCAGGTATTGCCGCGATTGTCGCCGCAGCTACGGCACTTCTTGGCATCCTCGTCCTTGGCCGGCGGGGATACCATGCACGCCCCGCATTTTCGATCTCCGAAGCAAAGTACCTTCTG
>JASHYS010000484.1 GCA_030042915.1 Acidobacteriaceae bacterium | reverse complement strand
CAGAAGATATGGCAACTATGGTCCTCAACGGTCCGGGCCTCCGAGCCGGTTCGCCGGGCCATCCGGCGACCACGGGCCAACGGCCGGAATTGGATCCGGGCAGCGACGCGGCATTGATGCTGCGCGTGGCCGAGGGTGACGAAGCCAGTTTCACTTACCTGGCGGAGAAGTACCACCGGCCCATGATTCACTTCCTTTACCGGATGGTGGGGAACCAGGCGGTTGCCGAAGAGTTGGCGCAGGAAGTGTTTCTGCGCGTCTATCGTGCCAGGGGCACCTACCGGGCCGAAGCCAGATTCACCACCTGGCTTTATCGGATAGCTACCAACCTGGCCGTGAATCACGCGCGCGACACGCGGCACGAGCGCGCGGCACAAACGGTGTATCTCGACCAGCCGGACGAGGAAAGTGGAACCACTCCCGACCTGGCCGATGATGAGCCTTCGGTGGAAGAGCGGATGCTGCGCGAGGAGCGCATGGCCGCCATTCGCCTTCATGTGATGGCGCTCCCTGAACGCCAGCGCATGGCAGTCTTAATGCACAAGTATCAGGGGATGGATTACCGGCAGATCGGAGAGGTGCTGAAGCTGAGCGAGTCGGCAACCAAATCGCTCCTTTTCCGCGCCTACCAGACGCTGCGGGAAAAACTGAAGGATTTTGTCTGAGGGCAAGAGCAAGAGTGAAAAAAGAAGCCGGACGCGAAGAGAACGAAAATTGACCGGCGGAATCACGGGGTGGCAAGCCATGAAATCGACGAAAGCGAATTGCACGGGGATGGAAACCAAGCTGGCCGACATGCTGCTCGATCAGAAGCCGCCAGCCAAGGTGCAAACGCATGTTGCGGAGTGCAGCCAGTGCCAGGGCGAGCTGGGTGAGCTGAAAGCCACCATCGAGCTGCTTGACGCGTGGCAAGCGCCCGAGCCCAATCCCTACTTTCTTACCCGGCTTGGCGCGCGTATGCGCGAGGAGCGCGAGGCTGCGCCGGCCGGCTGGTTTGCGCGCCAGATGGCGCGGATGCGCGCGTCGATTGCCTACGGCTCAGGCTTGCATGTGCGCCCGCTGGCAGCCACGGCGCTTACCGTCATGCTGCTTCTGGGTGGTGGAACCTATCTTGGGATCAACGATTGGATGCAGGCCCCGCAGCCGACTCCTCAAGCGGCCGTAGTGCACGATCTGCAAACACTCGACAGCAATGCGCAGGTGCTGGATCAGATGGAGTCTCTTACCAACAACGAAAGCGGAGATTGAGTTTCTTGAGGAGATGCCACATTGCCGGGAGAAGGACGCGTGAACAGGACATCCAACGCGGAAAGATGGCGTAGGACGGCGCTCGCCGCTGCGGTCCTGGTTCTCTCCCTGTCTGCTTCCGGAGCATTCGGCCAGCGTGTCGCACAACGTCCCGCCCCTGCGCGTCCCGCCCTGAACGCGCGCCAGGCCGCCCGCCAGCAGAACCAGCAGCAAAAGCAGTATCAAAAGCAGCAGCGCCAATATCAGAACCAGAATCAGCAGCGGCCCTATCAGAATCAGCAGCGGCCTTACCAGAATCAGCAGGGGCAATATCAAACCCAGCAGAGGCCTTACCAGAATCAGGCGCCGTACCAGAACCAGCAGCGCCCCTATCAGCAGAACCCGCAATATAACGGCAGGCCGTACGCCGGCCAGGGCAACGGCGCAGCGCGGCCCGGAAATGCATATCCCGGCGCGGCTCCTCCGGGGCACCTGGGCGACTGGCTCAATCAGCACCGTAACCTGAACGCTCAGGATCAGGAGCGGCTCCTGCGCAATGATCCCAGTTTCAACCGCCTGGGTCCGGCCGAGCAGCAGCGGCTGGTTGACCAGCTGCATCGGTTAAACCAGATGCCTGAAGCGCAACGGCAACAGCGCTTGGCGCGGAACGAGATGCTGGAGCACATGTCGCCGCAGGAACAGGCCCAAGTGCGCCAAGCCGGCCGCCGCTACATGGCGCTGCCGGCTGACCGGCAGGCGCTGGTGAAGAACGCATTTCAGGATCTCCGCTCGGTGCCGCTCGATCAGCGCTCCACCGTGCTTAACTCCGCGCGCTACCAGAATGTCTTTTCGCCCGACGAGCGCGACATTCTTAACAATCTGCTGCGCGCCGAGCCCTACGAGGCGCCGCGCTAGCGCGGGCTATCGTCCCTTCAGACCGCTACCTCGCCCTAGCAAAGCCAGGACGGGGCACCCCGTTCATTGATGTGCGGCTTTCCCGCGAAAATATTCGAGCGACTTCTTCAGTCCCTCTTTGAGCGGGACTTTCGGCTCCCACCCCAGGAGCGTGCGGGCCTTGGTAATGTCGGGCTGGCGGCGCGTGGGATCGTCTTCGGGCAAATCAACGAAGCGCAATTCGCGCTTCGACCCGGTCACTTCAAGCACCGCCTGCGCGCACTCCAAAATCGTGAACTCCTCAGGGTTGCCGATGTTCACGGGGTAGTGCTCGTCGCTGCGCGAGAGGCGCACGATGCCATCGATCAGGTCGTCGACGTAGCAGAAGCTGCGCGTCTGGCGGCCGTCGCCGTAAATGGTGAGCGGCTCGCCGCGCAACGCCTGCATCATGAAGTTCGAAATTACGCGGCCATCGCCGGGATGCAGCCGCGGGCCGTAGGTGTTGAAGATGCGCACCATGCGCGTGTTGACGCCGCGCGAGCGGTGGTAGGCCATCACCAGCGCCTCGGCAAAGCGCTTGGACTCGTCGTACACGCTGCGCGGCCCTACCGGATTTACGTTGCCCCAGTAAGATTCTTTTTGCGGATGCTCCAGTGGATCGCCGTAGCACTCCGATGTGGACGCGTGCAGGAAGCCGGCGTTATAGCGCGCCGCGATCTCCAGCGTGTTTTCGACGCCCAGTGAGCCCACACGCAATGTTTCGATGCCCATGCGCAGATATTCCGGCGGGCTGGCCGGAGAAGCCAGATTGAAAATGTAGTCGACGTGTCCGGGATCGAAGCTGGTGCAGATGTCCCGCTCCTCAAAGCGGAAACGCGGATGCCCGGCAAGATGGGCCAGGTTGTCCCGATCGCCGGTCGAGAGGTTATCTACGGCCAGAACCGCGTGGCCCTCGCCAAGCAGGCGGTCGGTGAGGTGCGAGCCCAGAAATCCGGCGGCGCCGGTCACGAGTACGTCCATGGTTAAAGTTCAATTCTCCAGAAGTCAGTGGTCGGTGGTCATCGCTTCGCACGCCGGCAGGCTGTTCCCAGTTCCCTGCCCTAGGTTCCTGTCTTGCGCGGCTTGCCTTCCTGCGCCTGGTAGGTGGCGGGGCGTCCCACGCTCACGTAGGTGAATCCGTGATTCTGCATTTCCTCAGGTTTATACAGATTCCTTCCGTCGATCACGATGGGGAAGCGCATGGCCCGGTTAAGACGCGGCAGATCCATGTCGGCAAACTCCTTCCAATCGGTCAGGATCAGCACGGCGTCGGCGTTTTGCGCAGCCTCATACAAGTCGCGCGCGTATTTCATATTCTGCGCTGGCGGCAGGATTTCCCTGGCGCGCTCCATGGCCGCCGGATCGTACGCCGTCACGATGGATCCCGCATCCAGCAGCTTTCTGATCATGTTCACTGCCGGCGACTCGCGCACGTCGTCGGTGTCGCGCTTGAACGCCAGTCCCAGCGCCGCCAGCCGCTTGCCGCGCAGCGTCCACAGGGCCGCACGCACCTTGTTGAAGAAAACTTCCTTTTGCGTCTCGTTGATCTTGCAGACTTCTTCGAGCAGCTGAAAATTTACGCCGCGCTCCTGGGCGACCCACTTGAAAGCGGCCACGTCCTTGGGAAAGCACGATCCCCCATAGCCCAGCCCCGCGTGCAGAAACTTCGGACCGATGCGGCTGTCGAGACCCATGCCCGCAGCAATGTCTTCAATGTCCGCATCCACCGCCTCGGCCAGGTTGGCCACGGCATTGATGAACGAGATCTTCATCGCCAGAAACGCATTCGACGCGTGCTTGATAATCTCCGCGCTTTGCGCCGAGGTCACCACCAACCGCGCCGGATGCGAGGCGCTGCAGGCTCCCGGCAAAGCGCCCTGACGCGAGTAATAACTGCCGCTGGTGAGCGGCTCATAAATGCGGCGCAGTACATTGGCTGACCGCTCGTTGCCGGCGCCGATCACAATGCGATCAGGATGCAGAAAATCGGTCACCGCGGTGCCTTCGCGCAGGAACTCCGGATTTGAAACCACGTCGAACACGTCTGCATCCACGCCATGGCGGTGCAGCACCCGGCGGATCCAGTCGTTGGTGTACACCGGAACCGTGCTCTTTTCTACGATCACCTTGTAGCTGGTAATGGTGCGCGCAATTTCGGCCACCACGGCTTCAACATACGACAAGTCGGCCGCACCGCTGTCGCCTTGCGGCGTGCCCACAGCGATGAACACTGCCTCGCTCTTCTCCACGGCCTGGCCCAGATTGCTGGTGAACGTGACGCCCTTTCCGCGGTGCTGGGCGAGCAACTCAGGCAGGTGCGCCTCAAAAATCGGCACGCTGCCTTCGCGCAGCAGCTTAACCCTGGCTTCGTCGTTGTCGACGCAGACGACGGTGTGGCCCATATCGGCAAAACACGCCGCGGCTACGAGTCCCACGTAGCCTGACCCGATCACACAGATAGATACTGAATTGGACATGCGCTGGTGCCGGCTCCCTTGCGATTCTTTGCTGAGTCATCCCACGCGCCGGCCGGCCTTTGGCGGTTTTTTCGGCGCAACGGCGGAGCGGGGATCGATCCAGCCAATCGACGGAATATCCATATTCTATATTGCCTTCGCCGCGGTTCCTTTCCACCTCATCTCCGCACGCCCCCAAGCTCGACAACCTGCTTCCCGCACGGCGCAGTCATGATTTGCGAGCACGCACCTGCCTTTTCGCGGGCCCTTCCGGCCGCGCTACAATCGATAGTAGGCCACTGCCAAATTTCATTGCGCATTGCGCGCATCATATTCTCTAAGGAGCTGCACCACTTATGGCGATTCCCGCCACGCAATTACGTCCGGGCATGATCATCAAGCACAACGACCAGCTGCACCTGGTTTTCAAGGTCGAGCATCGCACGCCCGGTAATCTTCGCGCCTTCATTCAGGCCAAGCTGCGCAACCTGAAATCCGGCGCCATGTTCGAGCACCGCTTCCGCTCTGCCGACGCCATTGAAAAGGTCGTTGTGGACGAAACACCCATGGAATTTCTGTACGCCGATGGCGACGATTACTACTTCATGAATCCCGTGGACTACGAGCAAACCGTGCTGAAAGCCGACACGCTGGGCGATGCAGTGGAATATCTGACAGCCAACCTGCAGATCCGCGTGAGCTACCACGACGGTCAGGCCGTGGGCATCGAATTGCCCAGCTTTGTGGAACTCACGGTGGTTGAGACCGAACCCGGCCTCAAATCTGCCACCGCATCTTCCGTAACCAAGCCGGCAAAGACTGAGACCGGTTTGGTCGTTCAGGTGCCGCCATTCATCAATGAGGGTGAAAAGATTCGCGTCGATACCAGCGAAGGCGCCTATCTGAGCCGCGCGTAAAACCGGCAGGGGCATCGGTGCCACCCGCGGCCAGCAAAGGAGGGTTCGATGAAAGCCTTGCTTTACGCGCTTCTCCCGGTTCTCAGCGGCAGTGTTGCCGTGGCCGCGCAAACGCACGCCGCCAAGCCGACCACCGCGCCCGCCCCCACACCCAACGAGATTACCGCCGTCAAAGGCAGCAATGCTTTCGCCGTCGATCTCTACAAGCAGTTGCGTTCGCAACCGGGAAATCTCTTCTTCTCGCCCGAAAGCATCTCCATGACGTTTGCGCTGGCCTACGCCGGCGCGCAGGGCGAAACAGCCAAGGAAATGGCCGGGGTCTTTCACTTCTCGCTACCGCCCGCGCAACTGCATCCGGCGCTGGGCAACTTGTTCACCGGCCTCAACGCACACCACAAGGACTACGAACTGGACCTCGCGGACGCGCTCTGGGCGCAAAAAGGCACGAACTTTCTTCCGGCGTATCTCAATCTCATTCAGTCGAATTACGGTAGCGTTTTCCAGCCGGTCGATTTCAAAACCTCGCCCGATGGTGTGCGCACCACCATCAACCAGTGGGTGGGGAAGCAGACCAACCAGAAGATCAAGGACCTGATCGGCCCCGGCGTGCTCAATCCCACCACGCGCCTGGTGCTTACCAACGCCATCTATTTCAAAGGCACCTGGAGCGATCCGTTCAAAAAGGAAGCGACGGAACAAGACCAGTTCCACATTTCGTCGACGCAGTTTGTCATGGCTCCGCTGATGCATCGCCTCGGCGGCTACGATTACTACGACGGCGGAACGTTTCAGGTGCTCGAGTTGCCTTACGCGGGCGGCAACGTGGCGATGATCGTTTTCCTGCCCAAGGATGTGGAGGGCCTGGCAGCGTTCGAGAAGTCGTTTACCGCTGCGGCCGCCGCCGGATGGATTGCCAAGCTCGCGCCGCAGGACAATGTCGCCGTCACGCTGCCGCGCTTCACCACGACCCAACAGTTGGAACTCTCGGGCGCGCTGAGCGCGATGGGCATGCCGAAGGCCTTCAGCAAT
Organism: Acidobacteriaceae bacterium; assembly: GCA_030042915.1. Next base: position 2,976 of record JASHYS010000484.1, on the reverse strand, counting down.
GCCGCTGATTTCTCAGGCATCGACGGTAAGCCCGACTTCACCATCTCCGCGGCCATTCACAAGGCTTTTATCGACGTGGACGAGCAAGGTACCGAGGCCGCGGCGGCCACGTCCATCGTTATGACCGCAACAGCCATGCGCTACGAGCCACCGCCCATCGAATTCCGCGCCGACCATCCTTTCGTCTTTCTGCTTCTCGACAAGCGCACCGGGAGCATTCTGTTTCTCGGCCGCGTCGCTGACCCGACGAAATAGCCTGTACTCAGAACTCCAACCGCGACCTGACTGAACGCAGCCGGTCGCGCGCCACGGGCAACCGCGTGCCACGCTCGTCTTTGAGCTGGATGGTGACTTTGCCGGCGAAAAAGACATTCGCCTGCCTGACCCAGTCGAGATTGAGCAGGATGGCGCGGTGAATGCGCAGGAATTTTGCCGGGTCCAGCTTGCTTTCGAGATCGGTAATGGTCTGGTCGACGCAATGCTCGCGGCCGTTGGCCACGGCATAGGTGAGCTTGTCGCGCGCCACGAAATGAGTGATGGCGTTGAGATCGAGAAACGAAATGCGGTCGCCGACTCGGGAAGCAACGCGATTGGTATAGGCGGTCCTTTGAGCGAGAAGCGACGAGGCCAGTTCCTTCAAAACCGCCGGCAATTCCGGGTTCTGCTGCCAGTCGGGTTTAGCGACCGGCCGCACGCGGCCCAGCTTGGCGAGCGCGCGCTCGAGTTGCTCCGCCTCGATGGGTTTAAGCAGGTAGTCGATGGAATTCACTTCAAAGGCGCGCAGCGCGTATTGATCGTAAGCCGTGGTGAAGATGACAAAGGGCTGGACGGAAAGACGCGAGAGCAGCTCGAAGCCGTTCATGCCCGGCATCTGAATGTCGAGGAAGAGAACGTCGATCTCGTTCCCAGCGTTCAGAAGGTCAACGGCCTTTTGCGGATCGGTCGCGCTCCCGATAACGCGGAGCGAACTGTGCCTGGCCAGCAGGCGCGAAAGCCGCTCAATGGCGAGCGGTTCGTCGTCCACGAGAAAGGCGCGCAGTGGAGCAGCTTCCATATCCACTCACGACTCCAAGGGAAAGGAGATGCGGACCCTTGTCTTCTCCTGCTCGCGCGCCACGTCCAGGCGGCCTTCGCCGCCGAATAGCAGATCAAGACGCGCAACCAGATTGCCGAGCCCATGCCCAGGCGCAACAGCGCTCATCGAAAAGCCCGGACCATCGTCGGCAACTTCGAGATGAATGCCGTTCCCTTCCCTCAACCCGGAAACTTGAATGAACGCACCGGCCGTCCGTTGTGCCGCTACGTGCTTCACGGCATTCTCAGCCAATATCTGCAACGATAATGCAGGAACCTTGACAGAATAAAGCGAGGCGGGGACGCGAATCTCGTAGCGCAAGCGCTCGCCGAAGCGTGTCGCCTCGATATCAAGATAGTCGCGAGTCACCTTCAGCTCCTGCTCCAGCGGCACCAGCCCATTGTGTTGCGCATTCAGCGAAAAACGCAGCAGCGAAGCTAGTTTGCCCACTGTATCCTCGGCGCGCGCGGGGTCCCTGGGAATAAGCGCGGCGATGGAGTTAAGAGTGTTGAAGAGAAAGTGGGGATGGATGCTGGACTCGAGAGAGGAAAGGCGCGCTTCGGCGAGCAGCTTGTAGGCGCGCTCCTGCTCCATTTGCCGCGTGCGCGCTTCCAGAGTTGCCGCCTGCAGCTTATAGCGCATGGTTTCGAACGCGCTGAAGCTGAGACCGACGAGCAGAGTGATGACGAGGCTGAAGAACCATGATCCCCAAAATGCATCCCAATATCTGCCTCGCCCCACGATGCCGATCCACTCGAGCACCAGCGCTCCCGCAAAAGTTCCTGCCGTGGCCGTGCCCAAGAGGGCGATCGCGTAAAGCAAGACGACGAGGCGTGGATGCCGGCCGGAATAGCGACGACCGATCCAGGTGCAAAGGACCGCAGAAGACGGAGCGATGAGCGCGGAGTATACGAAAATGACTTCGAACTCGATGACGCTTTCAGACAGCCGGGTGCGGCCGCTGGTCAGGAAAATCACCAAGCAAAGGAGAGCAACCGCCGGAATGATCCACAGAATCCGCAAAACCATAGCGGCAAATCGCGGTTTGCTGCTGCTAGGGGCAGAGAGCTCCGCTTCGGTTGGCATCGCGTCCTGCTTCATAGCTGAAAGCGAACCCCCAGAGACGTGGCCGTGGAATACGGCGCCGAGCCGTACTCCGACGTCTTGCTTCCATGCGGAGCTTCGAGGTGAACATAAGCGGAAAAGTGATTGCCGAACCAGCGGCTGGCGTCGAAGACACCGGTGTAACTGTGGTCGTTGAGATTGGTCACAATCGCGCCCGAAACGCCCCACTGCTTCCAGCCTGGCCGCTCGCGAAGGCGCGCCTTGCCGGCGTCGAAAAAGGCATAATGCTGACGGCCGGCCAGCGGAGAGACGCCCGGATCGCGATAGGCAGCGATGTTGGGCGGCGTGTAAAATTCGCCGATGCACGTGACGCCCGCGAAGGTATATTTGGCGCCCAGCAACGCCGCGGCCTGCTTGCGCCACATGCCCTCGCCGTGCACTTCCCACGCCTGGCCCACGACGCGCGTGAAAGTGAATCCGCTAAAGGAATCTCCGCCGCGATCATGACCGGCAATCAGCGCTGTATCGAATCCATGCACGAGAACGTTATACCGTACTGCGGTGGTGTCGTGCAGATTCGATCCCGCCGGGGCCAGCGCCGCTGTGGACCAGGCGGCCGAGATAGCCTGGGAACCGCGCACCCAGTCGGCCTTGACCATGTCGCGGCCTTCGTTGATGTTCAGCCGGTCAGTTGGGTTGGTGGGCATACGCGGCGGATCGAGCACGCCCGCGGCGGTGAACGCGTATCCCGTGCCCCAGAGCAGCATCTTCCGCCCTGCCATGAAATCAAAGTCGCCAGCCGAGACGCCACCGTAAGTTTCGCGCACGCGCAACTG
>JASHYS010000483.1 GCA_030042915.1 Acidobacteriaceae bacterium | reverse complement strand
GGCTGGTGACCAGCGTAAGGAGTTGCCCATGCACCGCCAGCGGTTCCAGTGTGCCCACTACCAGCGTGACGCCGATGGCCACGCCGATTCCCAGCGACATACCCAGGTGCCGCATGGTGAGCCCATAGCTCACGTTGCCCACGCCCCACATGGCTCCAAACAGCGAAACGGTCCACAGAAGCCTGGACGGCTGCGCGGCATAAAAGGAGTGAAAATTCGGCAGCAGAATGTAGCTGATTGAGATGGGCAGCAGAATCCAGGAGAAGAAGCCGGCAACCGCCCAGGTGGTCTCCCACGACCACTTCTTCACCTTGCCAATGGGCGCATAAAACGACGCGGCACACGCGGCTCCCACCATGTGCCACCCGATGCCCGCAAGAATTGCAGTCGGCATTCTCACTCCAAGTCAAGCGAATAGCTGAAAGTCAAATACAAAGCCTATCGGTCGGGCGCGTCGTTTGTACAGCGTGCGATCCCACCCCTTTTCGTGCTGAGTCGACAAAAGAGACGCCGTTAGGATGGGGCAACCTTTGGAGTTCGGAGGCGAGGACAGTCTCGCCCCCACCCTAGCCGCAGAAACAAGAGCGCGGCTAGGATGGGGCACCCGGCACCTGGGTTTGTGCTGAGGCAGAAAGACGGTTGGGGTTCGTGCGATCCCACCCTTTTTCGTGCTGAGTCGACAAAAGTGTGGTTGGGGTTCGTGCGATCCCGGGTCTCAGAATCGAGACCCGGGGCACCCCTGTTCGTGGTGAATCGAAAGGTTAGGATGGGGCAACCGACTGTCGGCTTGCTGGCTTACTCCCTTTCGGTCTCCACCGTCCGAGCCGCTAGACTCAGTGCATGCGTCTGCGGCTCTACGCTGCCACCACCAGCGCCGGCAAGTTGCGCGACTTTCGCACTGCGGCCCAGGCATACTCGGTCAGCATCGAACCGCTTCCCGACATCGAGCGCATCCCCGCGCCGGATGAAGATGGCGACACCTTTCTGGCCAATGCGGCCACCAAGGCTGTCTACTATTCGCGTTTTGTGCCGGGCGAGCTGGTGGTCGCCGACGACTCTGGCCTCGAGGTGGACGCGCTGGGCGGCGCGCCCGGCGTGCGCTCGGCCCGCTATGCTGCCGATTCCGGCCTCATCGACTCGCCCGACGCCAACGACAACACCGATGTGTGGAACAACATGCTCCTGTTGCAGAAGCTCGAAGGCATTCCCGACACCCTGCGCACGGCACGCTATCACTGCACCTTGGTGGCCGCGCGCGATGGCGAAGTCGTTCAGATTGCCGATGGCTCGGTGGAGGGCAAAATTCTGGATGCGCCGCGCGGCACCGGCGGCTTCGGCTACGATCCGCTGTTTTTCTTACCCGAACTGGGCAAGACCATGGCTGAAATCGACCTCGAAACCAAGCTCAGCTTGAGCCATCGGGGCCGCGCGCTGGCTGCGCTGTTGCCGAAGCTGCCGAAGGAATGAGAAGCCGGGGAATGAGCAGCCGGCCGGCAGTTGGTTCTTTTGTGGGTTGAAACGATCGGCCCGTCGCGCGATTCACCGGCGTGGTTCAAGGCGGCCTGTGGCGCGAATTTGCGCAATGATCCTATCGGTTTCGTCGATCAGAGCCCGGGTTTCATCGATGATGCGCGCGGTCCTCTCAAGATATTCGCGGTCGAGTGTTCGCCTTTCTTTGCACTCCAGGACCATCTTCCGAGTGCTCTGAACCAATGCCGCCGTGCCATCGAGGACGAATTCGTGCTCCGTCATAAAAGCTAGGATGCGATTGGTGCTTGATTGAGATGTCCTGCGAAGCTCTCATCCAAAAGCGAAAAGCGCGGAGCGCCTTGACGCGGACAGGATCGGCCTCGAATAATGCATCTGGAACAAAGCGTTGAGATTCCGTCTCTCAATCTGAAACCCAGCAGCCGGCAACCGCATCAGGAGTTGCAGTTCTCATGGCGACTGTCGAAACTTCCCCCGCGCCGCCCCCTCCGCATACTGTCCGCCACGGCGTTGAGCCTTTGCGCGCGGGTCAGGGAACGAGCTTCATCTGGCACAAGCTGCATTCGCTGCTGGGCATTATTCCCATCGGCGCATTTCTGCTGGAGCACCTGCTTTCAAATTTCGAGGCGCTCAAAGGCCCGGCCGCCTACGGTGAGCAGGTCAAGTTCCTGAACTCTTTGCCGCTGGTGCGGGTGCTGGAGTGGGTCTTCATCTTTCTGCCGCTGCTCTATCACGGCATCTACGGCGTCTACATCTGGCTGCGCGGCAAGGCCAACGTTGTGTATTACCCGTGGGCCGGCAACTGGATGTACATGGTGCAGCGCTACACCGGGCTGATCGCGTTCGTTTACATCGGCTACCACGTGGCCACGCAGCGCTTCATGGGCGTCAGCCTGCCCGAGAATCCCAGCATGGCGTTCTGGAAGGTGCAGCACGAACTCGCCAATCCCTGGATCGTGGCCGTCTACGTGGCCGCCATGATTGCCGTCTGCTGGCACTTCGCCTACGGCGTTTGGCTTTTCGCCGCCAAGTGGGGCATCACGCCGGGAGAAACGGCGCGCCGCCGCTTCGGCTGGGTTTGCATCGCGCTTGGAGTTTTGCTAGCGGGCATGGGAATCGCCAGTATCTGGGCCTTCGTCGGCCCGTGGTATCCGAACGC
>JASHYS010000482.1 GCA_030042915.1 Acidobacteriaceae bacterium | reverse complement strand
GCGGCCGGCCACTTCGAGCAGCACCGACTCCACGCCGCGGGTGCGAGCCTGCAAGTTGTGGACCGAGTCGGTGGCGACAAGCTTGCCCTTGTTGATAATGATGACTTGCTCGCAGGTTTGCTCCACCTCGGGCAGAATGTGCGTGCTGAGAATGATGGTGTGATCGCCGGCCAGGCTGCGAATCAGATCGCGTGTTTCGTTGATCTGCTTGGGATCGAGGCCCGCGGTGGGCTCGTCGAGAATCAGCACTTCAGGGTTGTGAATGATGGCTTGCGCCAGGCCCACGCGCTGACGATAACCTTTCGACAGCTTACCGAGAAGCTTCTGTTTCACATCGGAAATGAAGCAGCGGCTGCAAACGTAGTCCACGCGCTTGTCGAGTTCGGCGCCGGAAAGGCCTTTCAGCTTGCCCACAAAACGCAGGTACTCGGTGGTCGCCATCTCCGGATAGAGTGGAGGCGCCTCAGGCAGATAACCAATGCGTCGTTTGACTTCGCGGGGCTGCTCAAGGACATCGAATCCTGCCACTGTCGCGGTACCTGCCGACGGCGGAAGGAAACACGTGAGCACGCGCATGGTAGTGGTTTTGCCGGCGCCGTTGGGGCCGAGAAATCCTACGATCTGGCCCTTCTCGACTGAAAACGAAATCTGATCAACGGCAACCGTGCGCGCGTACTTTTTCGTAAGCTCCTTGACTGCAATCATCGTTCTGAGGTTTTCGCCGTGCGAGGAAAGAAGCTCGTTATCGGCAAGTGCCGGGAGCTTCGCACGAACAATTGCATCCTACAAAGCGACATCGCGGTGTGTCAATCAGCCGAGCTCGCCGAGAAACGTGCGAGTGTTTCAGGCGATTTGCGTCAGTTGAGCTTTGGGGCTCGAGTTGAGCGCCATCATTCGTAGCGCAGCGCCTCCATGGGATCGATTTTGGCTGCGCGACGCGCCGGCAACACCGCTGCGAGCAGGGCCACGACCAGCAGCAGCGCCAGGCTGCCTGCGATGGCCACCGGGTCGGCGGCGCGAGTCTCGTAGAGCAAGCTCTCGAGCCATCGCGTTGTGGCAAAAGCCAGAACGAGCCCGGCGATCGCGCCTGCGAGCACCGGAACCGCGGCCTGCCGCACCACCAGCCGCATCAGGCCGGCTTTATCTGAACCCAGCGCCACGCGAATCCCGAACTCCTGCTGCCGCAACGACACCGAATACGCCAGCACGCCATAAATGCCCAGCAGCGCCAGCAGCAGCGCCGCTGCGGCAAAGCTCGCCAGCAGCACCGTCTGGAAGCGCTCGCCGGCTACCGATTGGCTGACCTCGGTATCTAAAGGAGCGAGCGTAGGGATGGCTACGGTTGGATCAATGTTCCAGATCGTCTGCCGGATCGCGGGCGCAATTCCGTCGATGCTCTGCGCCGACCGGATGAGAAAGCTTGGCCGATACCAGGGCAGGTTCCAGTAGGGCAGGTAGATCATATTTGCCGTGTGCTTCAGGTCGTTGATGCGTGCATCTGCCACGACCCCCACTACCGTGATGACGGTATTTGTCCCATCGTTGAACATGAAGGTTCGCCCCACTGAGTCCTGCCCCGGCCAGATATGGCTCGCCGCCTGCGCCGAAATGAGCGCAACCGTGGGGTGCTGCTGGTCTGCAGGACTCAAATTTCGGCCTTCCAGCAGCGGGATGCGCAGCGTGTCGATGTATCCCGGGCTGATCCAGCGAATGTTCGCCGTCGGCGTCTGGTCTGGCGGCAGAGGGTGATCGGGACGAAGCACGTCGTCGATCCACGTGTCGCCAGCCAGCGGCCGCTCGCTGGTCGCCGCGACCGACCGCACCCCCGGCAATGCCTGCAGGTCCGCCAAGGCGCGGTCGATAAACGTCGCGCGCAGCTGCTGCGACTTGGGATTGCTCTCGCCGTACTGCTGCGAATACAGGTACACCTCGGCCAGCGTCACGTGCGAGGAATCGAAGTCTCGCGGCTGGTCGAGCAGCCGCGAGAAGCTCCGCAGCAGCAACCCGGCCACGATGAGCAGCACCACCGTGCCCGCCACTTCGACTGCCACCAGCAGGCTTCTGGTCCGCGCCCCCTCGCGCGTATTGGCGACACGCGTGGCGCTGGTCTGCAGCACCGACTGCGGATCCACGCGCATCGAGCGCAGCGCCGGAAGCGCGCCGAACAGCACCGCTGTCAGGCAGGAGACGGCAATTGCCGCCAGCAGAACCGGCCAGCTGACCTGCACGTCGGCGATGCGCGGCAGGTTCCGAGGCGCAGCCGCGACAAACAGTCCCACCCCAACGAACGACAGCAGAATCCCCAGCGCGCCGCCCACCGCCGCCAGCACAATGCTGTCAGACAGGGCCGACCACACCAGCCTGTTGCGTGCCGCACCCAGCGCCGCGCGCATGGCCAGTTCGCGGTCGCGCGCGACGGCCCGCGCCAATTGCAGGTTGGCGAGATTCAGGCAGCCTATGAGCAGCACCGCCGCCACCGCGGCCAGCAACACCCAGAGAGCAGTTTTGACCTGGCCCGTGACCTCTTGGAGGATCGGCTCGGCAACGACCTGCGGGTTCGTGGTCACATGGCGTGCCTGATTGAAAGCCGCCTGGATCGTGTTCAGCTCGGCCTGCGCCTGCGCAGGACTCACTTCGGGGCGCAGCCGCGCGATTGCCAGAAAATTGAAGTCGCCGTCGTCGCTTAACTGGTTCGGGTCCGGCACCAACGGCGTGAACACCTTGTAGGCCGCCGTTCGCGAGTTCGCACTCGCCGACTCGCTCATTACCGGGAACTCAAAGTCCCGTGGCATCACTCCGACAACCGTCTCGGGCGCGCCGCCGTCGCGCAGGGTCTTGCCGATCACGTCGGGCGCGCCGTTGAAGTAAGTCTGCCAGGCGCCCCAGGTCAGAACCACTTCGTGCTCGCGGCCGTTCACCGCCTCGCCGGGCGTGAACTCGCGTCCCAGCACCGGCTGCACGCCCAGCACCGCGAAAAATCCCGGCTGCACTCTGAGCCCGCGCACGATCTCCGGCGGCCCGTTGCCGACAGAAATGTTGTAGCCGCTGTTCTGGAAGATCGCCGATCCTGCCAGCGTCCTGGCGTTCTGTTGCCAGTTCTGGAAGTGCTTGGGATTGTCGGGCAGCTGAAGCGAGCTGACCGCCTGCTCGGTCTCGCGCAGCACCATCAATCGCCCGGAGTCAGGAAAGCGGAACGGCTCCAGCAGCACCGAATAAACCACGCTGAAGACCGCCGTTACTGCGCCAATGCCCAGCGCCAGCGTAAGAATCGCTGTCAGAGTGAAACCGGGGGACTTGCGCAGCGTGCGCACGCTCAACCGCAAGTCCCGTCCTATGGATTCGGCCAGCGATTCCCAACCCGCGGACCAAACCTTCTGCCGAACCGCCTCCGCGCTGCCCATCTCAGCGCGTGCCGTGCGCTCGGCAGCTTCACGGCTCATTCCGGCACGCATCTTATCGGCCATCGATGCGGCAACAAAGCTGTTGAGCTCTTCCTGAATCTCCGCATTGCGGGTGTTCCTGCGGAACAGAGCGCGCAGTCCGCCCGCCAGATTTTGGAAAATGGCCATCGTATCCTCACGCTTCAAGAATTCTGGCGATGGCGCCGGCCTGACGGCCCCACTGACGCCGTTCCTGCTCCAGAGCCTTGCGCCCGCGCGCCGTCAAAACGTAGTACCTGGCCCGGCGGTTGTTTTCAGTCGGTTTCCATGCGGAGCTGATCCGGCCCGAGCGCTCCATTCGGCCGAGCGCCGGCAGCAGCGACCCCGGATTGACGCGGAAAACGCCGCCGCTGATCTGTTCGATACGCAACGCGATACCGTACCCATGCATGGACTCCAGCGCCAGCGTCTTCAGCACCAGCATCTCCAAAGTCCCCTGAACCAAATCCCCTGACCCGTCGCCCATGCGCCGTATTCCCTCCTCTTGATTATCAAGAGATGTACGCGCCTTTCTCTTGATTGTCAAGAGGAGGAGAAAACCCAGTGGCGCGCTGGCGGTGGCATCCCGCCATGGCTTTTACCGCGTGCGAGCGGAGGATGGCTATGGAATCATTGCAAAAGGAGGGCCGATGGATCGCCGTCAATTCGTCAAAAGCTCGCTCGTGGCCGGTGGAAGCGTGCTGATGGAAACCGCCGGCTTCGCGGATAGAACCGTCTCGCTGTCCGGCCCGATCGCGGATGCCGCTCCAGCTCCGCAGGCCGCTGACACGCAATTTCCCGAAGGGTTCCTGTGGGGCATCGCGACCGCTTCATACCAGGTGGAGGGCGCCTGGAACGAAGACGGCAAAGGCGAATCGATCTGGGACCGCTACGCGCACCAAGTCGGGCACATCCGGGGCGGCGCCACCGGCGACGTGGCGTGCGACGACTATCATCTTTACCCGCAAGACATTGCCATCATCAAACAACTGAATTTGAAGAGCTACCGCTTTTCCATCGCGTGGCCGCGCATTCAACCCACGGGCCGGGGCGCTGCGAACCAGAAAGGCATCGATCACTACAGCCGCGTAGTGGATCTGCTGTTGGAAGCGGGCATTCGGCCTTTTTGCACCCTCTACCACTGGGACTTGCCTCAAGGCCTGGAGCAGATCGGCGGCTGGCCCAATCGTGACCTAGCCGGCTATTTCGCCGATTACGCCGGTATTCTTGCCAAACATCTCGGCGATCGCATTCAGGTATGGGCGCCCTTCAATATGCCATGGTCATTCACCTATCTCGGCTACGGAACCGGTGTGTTTCCGCCCGGACGCGCCGACTACCGCGACTTTCTTCGCGCTGCGCACACCGTCAATCTCGCTCAAGGTGAAGCGTTCCGTGCCATCAAGGCCGCGTCACCCAACGGCACCGTCGGCAGCGCGTATGGCATGTGCCCCGCCTATCCAAAGACCGATAGCGATGCGGATCGTGCAGCCACCGCACGCTACAACGCGATGAACAACCTGTTCTTTCTTGAAACAGCCATGCGCGGCAAATACCCCAACCCGTTTGTCGGCGAATTCCCGTATGACGCGATGGGATTCCGCGCCGGCGACGACAAGATCATGCAGGTTCCGCTCGATTGGATCGGATTTCACTACTACACGCGGCGCATCGTCTCGGATGCGCGCCGCTCTGCGACCTCGGGCGGCGGCCTGGCGACGGAGACTCAGGATACCGGCAGCGTGGATGCTCGGACGCAGTACATCGCCGTGATGCCGCAGGAGGGACCACTTACCGAAGGCGGCCTGGAAGTATGGCCGCGAGGCATCTACGACCTAGTGATGCAGATCTCGCGGGATTACAACCATCCCATTATTGAGATCACTGAAAGCGGCTGCGGCTATCTGGACTCTCCGTATGCGAAGGCAGGCGGGCATGTACCCGATACACGGCGCATCGAATTTTTCCGCGCCGAGCTTCAAGAGCTGCAACGCGCAATCGCCGACGGTGCGCACGTTCGCGCCTTCCACGCCTGGTCATTGCTCGACAACTTTGAGTGGTTGGATGGATACAGCCAGCGCTATGGGCTCACCTATGTTGACTTCCGCGACCAGAAACGCACAGTGAAAGATTCAGGGCTCTGGTATGGCCACGTCGCTGCTGCCAACGGTTTTCATGCTTCCTGAGGGGTGGTTCAAATGGGCCTACCACGACTCTTTGAGCAGCGCCAGAAACCGCTCCGCCGGCACCGGCGGACTGAAAAGATATCCCTGGTAGGCATGGCAGCCAAGATGGTCCAGGCTCGCCCGCTGCTCTTCAGTTTCCACGCCTTCGGCCAGCAGCGACAGGTGCATGGCCCGGCTCAATGACACAATCGCCTGAGCGATCGCGCTGCTGGCTGCGTCCGCCAGCATATCCCTCACAAAGGCGCGATCGATCTTCAGCTGGTCCAGCGGCAGCCGCTTCAAATACGCCAGCGAGGAATATCCCGTCCCGAAATCGTCGAGCGAAAACTGCAAGCCGCGCTTCTTGAGGCGCGTCATGATTTCGATCGTCTCCTCGAGGTTGTTCACCAGCATGCTTTCCGTGATCTCCAGCTTCAGCTTCCTTGGATCGGCTCCCGTCCGCTCCAGCGCCTCCAGTACCTGCGCGACAAAATCCGCCTGCCGGAACTGCCGCGCGCTCACATTCACCGCAACCGTGAGCCGCGCGGCCGCCGGCTCGTTGGTCCATGCCGCAATCTGCCCGCAGGCCGTTTCCAGCACCTGGAGCCCCAGCGGAACAATCAGCCCTGTCTCCTCCGCCAGCCCGATAAAAGCCGCCGGCGCCAGAAGCCCCCGCTGCGGATGATTCCATCGCAGCAACGCCTCGGCGCCGATCACCTGTCCGCCTTCAACCTGCGGCTGATACCAGAGCACGAACTCCCGGTTGCGAATCCCCTGGCGCACTTCGTCTTCCAGCTCGGCGCGCGCATTGACCGCCGACTGCAGCTCCGGAGCAAAGAAGCGAATCACTCCGCGGCCGTCTTCTTTGGCCCGATACATCGCGATATCGGCCTGCTGCAGAATCTCCATTGTGTTTTCGTTCGCCGGTCCGAAAACCGTGATGCCCATGCTCGCAGTGATCGTGCACACCCGGCCTGCCAATGCATACGGCTCGTTCAGGCTTGCCGAAATCTTCTGGGCCACTGATTTGGCCTGCGAGGCCGCCTCCTCCTCGTTCCCGTTCAGCGCTTCGATGATCACCACAAACTCATCGCCGCCCAGCCGTGCTGCGGTATCTCCAGCACTAATGCAGCTGACCAGGCGCTGCCCCGCCTGCCGCAGCAGCAGATCGCCCACAGGGTGACCGAGGGTATCGTTCAGTTTTTTGAAATTGTCCAGATCGACGAATAACAGCGCGTTCCACCGCCCGTTGCGCCGGCTCGCCAATACTGTCTCCCTGAGCCGCTCCAGCAGAAGCCGCCGGTTAGCCAGCTTCGTGAGCGGATCGTAGAATGCCAGCTGCCGGATCTCATCCGCTGCCGTCCGGGCGTCGGAAAGATCGCGCGTAATGGCAAGAATGTACGGCGCCCCTTCCAGCTCGATCAGCGATGCCGACATCAGCCCCCAGATCATCTCCCCGTTCTTCCTACGGAACTGCGCTTCCAGGTTGCGGCACGCGCCCTGCCGCGTCAGCATCTCCACCATCCGCCGGCGATCCTCCGGATCGGCCCAGAGGCTGAGCTCCGTCGAGGTGCATCCAATCACCTCCTCTCGCGCTCGCCCGGCCAGGTCAAGGAAAGCTTCGTTACAGTCCTCAAACATCCCGTCCCGCAGTCGAGCCAGGCTAATGCAGTCCAATGACATCTGAAACGCCGTACGGTAGCGTTCTTCGCTGAGCCGCAGCGCCTCCTGCGCTGACGCCAGCTGCTCTTCTGCCTGCTTGCGATCGTTGATGTCCTGCACCATCGTCAAGAAACAAAGCGGTTGCCGCGCCTCGTCATACTGGATCGAAATCGTCAGCATCACCCATGTCAGCGTGCCGTCCTTGCGCAAATAGCGCTTTTCGAAGCTCACTGTCTCCATCTCGCCGCTGAGGAGCCGCTTTTGTGCGGTGTTGCCTATCCCGCGATCCCCCGGCGGAGTGATCGCCTGAAAACTGGAGCCCACAAGCTCCTCAGGCGTGTAGCCCAAAATGCGTGCGAAGCATTCGTTGCACTCCAGGATCCGTCCATCGAGCGAAGTATGCAGGATACCCACGGCCGCCTGCTCGAACGAAGCCCGATACAGCGCGTCGCTCGACAGCGAGGGTCTTCTGGCTTCCAGCCGCGCCGTTCTGCCGGCGGTCATCAGCGCTGAACCGGGCTCGCCAGGTGGCGAGACAGACTGCTTCCCGTTAAACAACGCGCACAATTTGCCCTCCGCAAAAAGTCCCCGCGGCGGTCCTCGCCCACTTCCATAACAGAATGGCGATTCCTGAGCCCGCTTGTCCCGCAGACACCCTTCCCCATCCCTCGAACGCATTCGTTCAGGGAGAATAGCGTTCCATGCTTCCTTATCGGCAATGTTGCCGCCCCACTTTATTGGCAATGAGCGAAGGAGTGGACCGCTCGATTCGGCGGCATCAGTACGCTACTTGAAGGCTGGAAGTGGTCAGATTTCAGAGCAAACAAAAGGTCCGCTGAAGTAGCGGGCCTAAGCGGCAAACGGCAGATCGTACTGGTCAACCTAATCGGTCCTAGCGGTGCTCTCCATGAGCGGCGCGCCAATCTTGGTACTGTTTCTGTTCGTCGGCACTCCGCTTATTCAGGTCCACATGCTCTCGGTGGGTCTCGTGCTCCCACTGAATATAGCTATCGTCTTGCGGCGGGCCTTGAGACCGGCAACCCGTCACGAGCACGGGAACAGCCAACACGGTTCCAATCAAAAGTGGAACGAGACTCCTGAACACTGAGCGCACAGCTCCCCCCTTTAAGAACAATCCGTACCATTGGATGCTGACGGGCGACAAGAAGGCAAGCGAAAAATAGAAAAGGGAGACTCTGAGCCGGCGAGCGACACGGAGAATATCGAAATGAGGTGCCGAGGAAGCGCAACAGCGAGGATGGCAGGCTAAACCATCGAGAATGAGGAAGGTGGAAAGGGCTGGTAGCGCTACCGGGAATCGAACCCGGGTTTTGAGATTGAGAATCTCACGTCCTAACCCCTAGACGATAGCGCCTTAGCGGAAGCGGCCCGCGAACGCAGGCCACTGACTTAATCTAACAAATTTCCGGGTCGCTGCCAAAGCCGTGGCAGCGCTGCGCAATGCTCTTCAGATCCCCAGTTTGCGCACTTCTTCGTTGTAATACTTGCGGTAGAGAATGTCCCACTCCTGCGAGCCTTCCAGGATGATCTTGCGCTGGTTGGCAATCTTCTGCCGCGCCAGGGCGTCGATCTTGGCCTCTTCGGTCAGCAGCAATTCCAGCGCCTTGCGCGCCTCCTGCCGGATGGTGTTGCGATCCTCGAGAAAACCGACCTCATCGACCTCGGCCAGCGTGTCGGCCACGGTGTGTGCCAGCTTGTTCAGCTTGTCGCGGCTGATCCTCATAGCACCGCCTTGTATTTCTTGGCCAGCTCGGTCTTCACCTTCTTGAACATCTCGGCGTACTGCGCGCCGCTCTTGCGCATCTCCTCAGAGTAGGCTTCGAGAATTACGCGCACCTCATCGTTGATGCGGTCCTCGAGCGAGAGCTCGTCGACCAGCGCGGCGTTCACGCGGTCCTCGGTCAGCTTCAAATTCCTGGTGGTGATCATCTTGGCGTCGATCAGGTGCTTGACCGTGCGGCGCGCAAGATACCCAATGTAGTCGCGGGAAAAAATCATGGGCGAAATCTCAGCATAGCGCATGAGCCTTCGCGCTGTACAACGGCATTTTCCGGCAGGCCGGCCCTACGCGCCCTTTCTCATCACCGCGTAGTAGGGCTGACTGGAGAGCGTCGCGTTGAACCCGGGAACCAGCCATGCGGCGCCACTTTTGGCGCGCACCTCAAAGCGATATTGCAGCGCAAATTTCGATTGCGTGTAGGCGGCCGGAATGGCTGCGCTGAAATTCACCCCGCTCGCCTGCATCTCAACGCGCTGCCAGCGCTCCGCCTGGTCCACGTGCCGGTAGCTGAGAAAAACTGTCGCCACCGCAGGCTCGATGGCCTGCTGCGGAACTGCCATCGCGAGCGCCAATGGCACGCCCGGCTCGAACGCCGCCGGAGCGGTGTGAAGGCACTCAATATCGGGGCGAGCCGGCCTTCCCGTCGCCGCCAGAATCGCCCGCCGCGTATTGGGCGACGGCTCGACTGCAGCCGGCGCCGCGCTCACCTGTGCGGTCAACGCGGCAATGTCCTTGTCGATGGCCGCCAGCCGGTCGCTCCAATGCCCGCGCCGCATCGCCGTGCTTCCATAGCTGATGTCGTTCTGATAAACAGCCGCCGCATGCGCAGCCGCACTCCACGCCTCTCGCGCCAGCTTGTACTGGTCAAGCGCCAGCAGGCCGGCCTGCGGCTCCGTGGTCGCCTGGAACACCGCATACAACACGCCGCCGCGCAGGCGCGACGCGAAAAACCGTCCCAGTCCCACCTGGATCAGAACGTCTGACTCCACGCGGCGAAACGGCGCCGCTCCATGCGCAGCGATCCTGGCATCCGCCGCATCCAGAAAATCGTTTGCCGCGGCCGCGCAATCTTCAATCCACTGTGCAACGTCGATCGGCGAGTACTTGGGGCTCGGATTCCCGGCCAGCAAATCTGTTGCGTGCTCATCGACCGTGGAGAAGGTCTGCGGATCGAGCGGGCTCACCGTACCAAAGCACTTCGGCTCCGGCGTATCGCTGTATGGCGAAGGCTCGCTGCCGATCAGTAACGGCATGTTGGTGTAGATCTCGGGCCAAAAAGCGTGATTCGACGCCGACGGCAGATGCGCCGACGTCACCAGCGGCAAAATGCGGCTGGCATTGGCCAGCGCCATTTCCACCGGCAGCGCGGCGGCGCCAAACTCGCTATGCAGCCAGCGCCGCCAGGCGTCTGGGCTGGCATCGGGATCGTAGAGCCTGCGCCCGAACACGCGATAGTAGAGCTCGAACTTTTCCCAGTCGTATTTGGGATTCAGGGTCGCATCGGCATA
>JASHYS010000481.1 GCA_030042915.1 Acidobacteriaceae bacterium | reverse complement strand
CGGTCGCCGGATCGATCCCGGGATCGCCTGGTTTTATCTCTCTCGTCGCCATGTTCGCCCCGTCGCTGCTTCCTCGCTTTCTCGCCCTTCGTCCTTAGTCCCTGCCTTTACGCCGGCTCGTGTTCCACCGGCGTCTGTTCCAGTTCCTGGTTCGGGTTCAATACTTCGGCCACATAGGTGGTGCGCGGACGCGTGTTAATGTCGGCAATGACCTGGTAGCTGCGCTGCTGCGCGCGCAGCTTGCTCACCTTGCTGTTCCGGTCATTGATGTTGCCGAACGTAATCACCTTGGCCGGGCACGCTTGCTGGCAGGCGGTCACAATCTCGCCGTCGCGAATAGCGCGGTTTTCCTGGTCAGCGCGGATCTTGGCTTCCTGAATGCGCTGCACGCAGTAGCTGCACTTCTCCATCACCCCGCGCGAGCGCACGCTCACGTCGGGATTCCGCATCAGCTTCAGGCTTTCGGTCTCGTAATCTGAGAAGAGCAGGAAATTGAACCGCCGCACCTTGTAAGGGCAGTTGTTTGAGCAGTAGCGGGTGCCCACGCAGCGGTTGTAAACCATCACGTTCAGGCCTTCAGGAGTATGAATCGTCGCGCCCACCGGACAAACCTGTTCGCAGGGTGCGTTTTCGCAGTGCTGGCAGGCCATGGGCTGGAAGTGCGCGCGCGGCGCGGCCAGATCGCCCTCGAAATACGCATCGATGCGCAGCCACTGCATGCAGCGTCCGATGCGCACTTCCTGCTTTCCCACCACGGCGATATTGTTTTCGGCATAACAGCTCACGATGCAGGCATTGCACCCCGTGCAGCTGTTCATGTCGATCGACATACCCCAGGCATTGGCCTCGTTGTACGGCCAGTTGGGGAACAGCGAATCGTCGTAAGCGGGCGTGTCCTTGGTGTAGCCCTCGTGAGCAAAGTTCGGATTGGCCTTGAACTCGTCCAGAGTCGCGTAGCGCACAATCGCGCGCGGCCCCAGCGCCTCGTCGGCCTCAAGCGAGTTGTCGCCGGTGCCCTGTCCCAGCAGAGATGGCGGGCGCTTGTCCTGGTAGTGGCTCTTGGTTATCGCCACGCCCCATTTGCCCTCAACCTTGCGCACCGCACCCGTGGCATAGAACGGGGCCCACGAGTTGCGAATCAGATAAGCATTGAAACCGGCTCCGCCGGCCACGCGGCCCACCTCGCGTCCGTAGCCCAGGTACACCGTCACCGAGTTATCGGGATGGCCGGGCATGACGATCACGGGCGCCTTCACGCGTCCATCGCCTACGGTGATTTCTACAATGTCCTCTTCTTCCAGGTTCCACTTGGCGAGAGTGGCGCCCGACACAAGCGCGGCATTGTCCCAGCTCAGGCTGACCACCGGCTTGGGCAGTTCCTGCAGCCAGCCCACGTTGGCCCAACGTCCGTCATAGACGTTCGGATCGGGGCGGAAGATGATTTCGACCGAATCCTTGGGCGTGGGCGCGGGAATTGCGCCGTGAAACGCAACATCGACGCTCGCTTTTGCCGGACCGGTTACAACCGTATCAGCAATCCATCCATCGTGCAGCGCTTTGCGCCAGCCCGTTTCAAAATCGCCCTTGATGGTCGACTTCCACGTCTCGCGTACCGCGTCGTACGGGCTCAGCATCGGCTCGCCCAGCAGCGTCTGGAAGATATGGTGAGCCGTGTGCCCGCCATAGAGTGGATCGATCATCGGCTGCACAACCGAGACGGTGCCGTCATAGGCTCGCGCATCGGACCACGACTCCAGGTAATGCGCCGCGGGAATGTGCCAGTGCGACTGCTGGCTGGTTTCGTCGTAGTGCGAGCCCAGGTGCACCACAATGTTGGCCTTGTTGAAGGCGTCCGCGAAGTTCAAATCGGCAGGCGCATCGTAGATGGGATTGGCGTTCAAAATCACCAGCCAATCCACCTTGCCCGCGTTGAGATCGGCCACCAGCGCCTTGAAATCGCCAAGCTGATCGCTGGGCAGCGGGATCGCGGGCTGAGAGCTGACCAAGACCGTCTTGCCCACGTTGCCGAGCGCATTGTTAATGGCCATGGCAAGCACGGTCACCGACTCATGCTGATAGAGCCCTGGGATCACAGCGCTCTTTCCGGCGTTGGCCTTCAGGTCCGCAGCCAGCGCTCCCAGGAACTTCTGCTGCTCGGGAGTCCACGCATAGGCAGGAGCGTTCACGCCACCCGCGCCCAACGCCTGCGCCAGTGCAGCCGCAAACGCCGGAATCTCGCTGGCGCGCAATCCCAGGCGATGCTCGGCCTTCATGCCCGTCGTCGTGGTTGAGCTCTCCACCGCGTAGAGCCGGTTCATGCCGTTTTCAGGTTGCTTGCGCCGCGCGGCATAGTCGCGCACCAGCTTGTGGAAGCCCGGATAACTCGCGCTCGAAAGAAATTCCGCGTCCAGCGAGACAATCACATCGGCCTGGCTCAGGTCGTACTGGACGTTCATGCCCTTCTCAAGAAACGTCCCGGCCAGCGCGGGCTCATATTGCACCAGCTTCGCCTTGGGATACGCCTTCTGGGCTTCCTGCCACTGCCGAGCCAGCGTGGGCGAAGTAATCGCAGCGCTCAGGAAATAAATGCCGGTGCCGTCCTTGGTTGAGGCCACCTTCTGCTGAAATGCCTCGGCAAACTCTGCCCACTCGCGGCTCTCGTCTCGATAGGTGACGCGCTTGGCGCGGTCGGGATCGTAGAGGTCGAGCAGCGAGCCCTGCGTATAAGGATCGGAACTGCCATTGTTATACGCATGCTCGGGATTGCCGTCGACCTTGATGGGGCGGAATTCGTCGCTTTTGACCAGCAACGGCACCGCGCCCGTCGCGAACGGATGCGCAGTGGCAAAGTACATCGGCTTGCCCAGAATCAGGTCCTCGGGCGCCTTGATGTAGGGATAAATTGGCTCATCGGGCATCTTGGTGCAACCCGCCAGGCCGGCCAGCGCCATCGAAGCGCCCATCAATTTAAGAAAGCCGCGCCGCGAAACCGGATCGATCCATTCCTGCGCTGCCGCGGGAAACTCGCGCTCCACTGCGGCTTGAAACTCCGGCGTGTTGGCCAGCTCATCCAGCGACCGCCAAAACTTCTTTCCCTTCACACCCTTCAATTCGTGCCGCACCGCCTCCAGCGTCATCGGCTCGCCACCGTTTTCGCCAACTCGCGAACTCGCCGCGTTCGCTGCTGCGGACGCCAACTCGCCGTCTTTTTTCAAGACCACGCCGTCCGGCGATTTCCCGGCCGCGTTGCGCTCGGCTTCTTTCATCTCGCGGCTCATCGGTGGCATACCTCGCAACTGGTCAAATCTTTCGGAGTGCGGATCTTGTAGTGATCCTCGAGAAAGTGGCCCAGGTCCATCTGGTCGGTGAACTTCAGATAGCTTGGCGAGGCAGCCGGCATGGCCGCCGCAACATCTCCCTTGAGGCCCGTCGCCCCAGCCGCCGGCATGCGCAGCGAGGCCATCTCGGGGCCTGCACCGCCGCTTGGATCTTGCATGGTGCAATTGATGCTCTGCGCGGTGGGCCCATCGGCCTTGTCATTGGCTGCGCACCACACCGGATGATCCTCCGACGGCGATTCCCAGGCCATGTTGTAGCAG
>JASHYS010000480.1 GCA_030042915.1 Acidobacteriaceae bacterium | reverse complement strand
TCTACAGGCCTTTGCCGCCGGAATTGCATCTTATCCCATTAGGCCCGCCGCAGGGTCGACAGAACATTTGCGCTGGGCCACAGATAAAGTACGCCGGGCCACAGTTGGATGAGTTGGACCCTGGACAAATGTGTCCTGTCGCACTTGCAAGGCCTCTTGAGGTACTGATCGTGTCGAGCATCTTGCGAAGCCCCAGGGTGAGAGCCACACTCTCTTCCCTGTTTCAATTTGTGCAAGGAGGCTTGGGCCTCAGCGTAACGCCGGAACATTTTTACTTCCCCATTCCCAGCCTGAAGTCGTTTCGGGGGAAAGATTGGCGTGCTTGCCGCCCGTGCCAGGCCTTCGACTTTCACCTTAGCGAACAGGTGCAGCGACTGCAGTCGGAGCTCCAGCCGTATATCGGCGAATGTGCTTTCTCCGAACGTGGCCAGCAGGTCGACGGCGAGTTCCATTTCAACAACGGATTTTTTGAGCGCATCGACGCCGAGATTGCTTACGCCTTCGTGCGTCTCCGCAAGCCGAGACGTATTGTGGAGGTGGGAAGCGGCAATTCGACGCTGCTGCTGGCAACAGCGGTGCGCAGAAACACTCGCGAAGGATTTTTTGCCGAGTTCACTTCAATCGAGCCGCAACCCGCGCCATTTCTAAAGAAAGGCGTTCCCGGGCTTTCGCAGCTCATCCCGGAAAAGGTTCAACACGCGCCCCTGGATCTTTTCCGCGCGCTCGAGGCCAACGATATTTTGTTTATCGATTCCAGCCACGTGGTGTCGATCGACAGCGACGTGCTGCACGAATGCCTCCGCATTCTGCCTGAACTGGCGCCGGGCGTACTTATTCACTTCCACGATATCTTCACTCCCTTCGATTACCCTGAAAAGTTCGTCAAGACGAATCTGTGTTTCTGGTGCGAGCAGTATCTGCTTGAGGCGTTCCTTTCGTTCAATCGCTCCTTCAGGGTGATTTGGTCGGGCAGCGCCATGCAGCATTTTTATCCCGGCGTGCTGCGCCAGGCCTTCCCTGCCTGGGACGGAAGCTTCGAGCGTATGCCTTCTTCGCTCAAATGCTTTGCACCTTCGCTCGACGGCAAGAATGTTTGGCCGTGCAGTTTCTGGATCGAACGCGTGGCGTGAAGCTCTGCGCGGTGGTTTTTGCGCGGTCAGGCGAGTCAAATCAACAAGCCATTTGGAATCAACGCGGAGCGAGCGGGGTTAGCGGAGTTAGCGAGGTTAGAGGGTCGGCCGGGTCAGCGGTGTTGCTGCTTAGTCCCCCCTAGACCCTCGGTCCCGAGTCCCTGCTTCTGACCATCATGTATTTCACCGCCGCATCGAGCTCCGCCGCGGTCACATCGTCCACCACGCCCGCGTCGCCGATCCCGATGGGCAGCACGAACCGCCGCACGCCGCCCACATTCTTCTTGTCGCGCGCCGTGGCTGCCATGACGCGCGCCGCGCTCACTTTCAGCCTGGGCAGCGGGCCGTAGCGATAAATCAGCTTCTCCAGCCGCTCCATTTGAGCGCCGGTAATGGTGCCGCGCCGCCGCGCCAAGGCGAGCGCCGCTACCATGCCCCACCCCACCGCCTCGCCGTGCAGCATGGCTTTGTAGCGCGTGGCCTGCTCCAGCGCGTGGCCCACGGTGTGCCCGAAGTTCAGAATCATGCGCAAACCGGTCTCGCGCTCATCACCGCGCACCACTCCGGCTTTCATCCTGATCGAGGCGCCAATCACCCGCTCCAGCGCCCTCGGCTCGCGCTTGAAGATCGCGTCCGCGTGCTCTTCCATGAAGCGAACCAGCGCCCGGTCGCGAATGATTCCCGCCTTCACACTTTCCATCAGGCCGGCGCGCAGTTCGCGGTCGGGCAGCGTACCCAGCGTTTCGATATCGGCAAACACAGCGCGCGGCTGGTGAAACGCGCCCACCAGGTTCTTGCCCTCGGGCAGGTTGACGCCGACCTTGCCGCCGATGCTGGAGTCAACCTGCGCCAGAAACGTCGTCGGCACCTGCACGTAAGGAATGCCGCGAAGAAATACCGCCGCTGCGAACCCGCCCACATCGCCCACAACGCCGCCGCCAAAGGCAATCAGCAGCGAACCGCGGTCGCCCCCGGCGCGCACCATCTCGCGCGCCAGGCGCTCCACGCTCTGGACTGTCTTGTGTTTTTCGCCAGATGGAAGAAACAGCGTGAGGGGCGGCTCGGCAAAGGAGCGCAGGAATCTGCCGGACCAGAGCGCCCAGATCTCCGGCGAAGTGAGGACGAAGATTTGCCGGGGCAATCGTCCCACGGCCCGCTCGATGCGCGGCGCCAGGTTTGCGAGCAACCCGCTGCCCGCAGTGACGTCGTATTTCGCCGAAGGCGCGTCTACGCGAATCGTTTGCACAGTGATTTCAATGATAGAGGACTAATTGCGCTCCCGGTGATCGCCCGTCGCCCGTCCGCTGCCGACGGCGCCGCCCCTACGGGGCTCCGCATCCATCTCCATTCTGTTCCCCACGCTGAAGCGCGGGGCTAACAACCGGTGCGCCTACGGCGCGGCTGGCACGGCCCAGATCGTGCGCTTTCAAAACTCCACCGCCCTACGCGCTCCGCGACGCCAACCTTTATACGCCAGGCTTGCGCCTAACCTCAGGGTCACCCCTGCGGCTAGCGTCTTGCGCCCGCTGAAGGGGACGCCTGTCCCCAGACTCGGTGGTCTCTCGGTCTGAAGAAGCAGCTCCCTCAGGGCCTAAAGGCCGCCAGATTTGCGGCGGCTGCGGCACGAGTAAACTCGTGCCCTGACGCTTCACGACTCTGGGCCGATGACATCTTTATTCATCTCCATTCCGTTCCCACGCTAAAGCGCGGGTCCCTGGCTTTAGAGCAACCAGATCAGCGGAATCAGGCCGCCAATGGCGAGCGCGAGCAGAAAGGCCAGGCTTTCGCGGCCGGTTTTGCGCTCCGACAGGCTGTATGCGTAGATGCCCTTGACCACGTTGTTGCTGGCGGCGGCGATGAGCACTGCGCCCGCCGCCACCTTCACCGGCGTGATGGTTCCCGCGGCTTGGGTGAGCCCCATGATGAAGGGATCGACGTCGCTCACTCCCATGATGGCGGCCAGGGTGTCGACGCCCGCGCGGCCAAGATAGGTAACCGCCAACTGGGTGAGCACCAGCATGACCAGAAACAACAGCGCGAAGAGGAACGCTGTTCCCAGCTCCAGCGGATTTCGCGGCGCCGCCTGCTGCTCGATGGGCTGCGTTCCCTTGTCGGCGCGGCGCGTCCAAAGCCAGCCCACCACGGCCGCCACAATGGCAAGGGTGAGAAACGGCGCCAGCAGCGGAGCCATCAACTGCCGATTGAACAGCGCCAGCAAAATGGCGAGGCGCAGATACATGACAGCCGAGGCCATGAGGATGCAGCCGGAAATCAAATGCGGATGTTTCTCGGCCTTGCCTTGGCGGGCCAGCACCACAGTTGTGACCGTAGAGGAATAGGCGCCACCCAAGACCGCGGCCAGCTCAATGCCTCCCTGACCCTTGGTGAGCTTTTGCAGCACGTAGCTGGCGTAAGAGATGGCGCTGATGGCCACCACCACCAGCCACGTTTTGTAGGGATTGATGTGGAACGAAGTGAATTCCTGGTTGGGCAACACGGGCAGAATGACGCCGCTGAGCACCAGGAATTTGGTGAAGGTGAGAATCTCGCTTGCGCCCACACTCGTACAGAGGCTTTCGAGGGCGGCCTTCAGCTCAAGCAACAGCAGGCTGGCAACGGCCAACGTGGTAGCGATCCAGATATGTCCGTAGCAAACAAGGGCTCCCACAAGATAGGTGGTCAATCCCGACATCTCAGTGGTGACGCCGGCCACGGTGGATTGTGTGAGCTTGTGCCAATAGGACAGCATGAGAAATCCGGCGACCACCAGAAAGCCCAGGCTGACCGGCAGCATTTGCGTGCTGGAAACCAAGGCCAGCGAATAACCGAGAAGTCCGATCAGCGGAAAGGTGCGCACCCCGCCGAACGAGTAACTCGTTCCGGCGGCCTTGTGTTCCTCGCGCTCCAGCCCGATGAGGAACGACAGGAACAGCACGAGCACGATCTTGGCTGCCTCCGGCGGGAATTCGCGGAAGATTTCCATGTTCCACCCCTTGCCAGTGCGATTGGTCTGCACCACAGCATACACTTCGCCGGAGGCATCGGAGGCAGAAAGCCAGCTTGGGCACAGGGTTGGAGTTCGGAGGCGGCGTTGGCCTCGCCCCCACCCTAGCCGGAAAAACAAAGGCCCGGCCAGGATGGGGCACCCAATTTTTGTGATCGCGCTGTTCATTCAGCGAGGGAACGGGAAAGCAGGGAGTAGCCAGTAGCCAATAGGGAGTAGAAAAGCGACCCGCTGATTTCGCTAGCTCGCCGACCGGCTGCGTTGCTGTGTTGCCGGCCTGTTGTTTGGCCGGCCGATGACCGACGCAAGCGCGCACACTGCGAGAACGACTGCAATCACCACCAGCGAAAGGGTCACCGGCACATCGATCCAATGCGACGCAAGCATTTTGAGCGCCGCAAAGGCGAGGATCGCAGCCAGCCCATAATGCAGATAGCGCAAGCGGTCGAGCATTGCGGACAGAGCGAAGTACAACGAACGCAAGCCCAGGATTGCGGCCACGTTCGACGTGTAAGCCACGAAGGGATTGTGAGTGACCGACAAGACGGCGGGGATGGAATCGGTGGCAAACAGAATGTCGGTGACCTCGACCGCCAGAATCACCAGCCAAAGCGGGGCGTGGCCTGTTTTTGGGCGCCTGAAGCCGCTCATCCAGGATCGGCCGCCGCGGAATGTTCGCCATGCCGCATAGAGCAGGAGGGCGCCGAACGCCCACGTGATCCAGTTGAAATGGCGCAGCAGCGCGATGCCCGCCGCGATAAACGCCGCTCGCAGTAGAAACGCACCCCACACGCCCCAGCGCAACACCTGGCGCTCGCGCGCCGGGCCCAGCTCAAATGCCTTGAACAGCAGCAAAAAGACAAAGAGATTGTCGATGCTGAGAGAGGCTTCAATCGCGTATCCGGAGGCGAACTCGAGCGCCGCCTGCCGCCCCTGCGCTAAGGCCAGCCAACACGCGAATCCCGCAGCCGCGAGCACGAAGGCCGCAATCGCCAGCCAAGCGAAGGCTGGCGCGCGCCCCGGCTGGCGACGGGAGCCGGCCAGCCAGGAGTCTGCCAGTAACAAAGCGGCCACCACCGCGTGAAAAGCGGCCCACCAGGCCCAGGAAACGCCCGCAATCATAGCTGGATGCTATAAGGCAGGGAGCGAGGGAGCAAGAAGGCGGGGAGTAGCCAAAGGCAGGGACCAAGGGAACAAGGGAACAAGGGAACGAGAAAGCAATCGCGCTACCTCAGGGCCTCGGCGCGCATCTCTTCATGTGAGAGCCGGGGGATAGCATCTAGAGGTGGGGGTATTTTGGTGAGCGACGGCACACAAGAGGCCCAGGATCGGAAGGGCGGACAAGCCAAATCCGCTGCCGGGCGGCCTCGCGTCCTGATTGTGGGCGCGGGCTTTGCGGGGCTGCGCGCGGCCAAGGGCCTCGGAAATCTTCCCGTCGACGTCACGGTGGTCGACCGCAGCAACCATCACACCTTCCAGCCGCTGCTTTACCAGGTGGCGCTGGCCGCGCTGACCGGCGCCGATATCGCCCAGCCCATCCGCACCATCCTGAGGCGGCAGCGCAATACCGAAGTGCTGATGGACGAAGTGGTGGCCATCGACACGGCGGCGCACAACGTGAGCCTGAAGAGCGGCGCGCGCCTCGACTACGACTACCTGGTGCTGGCCACCGGCGCAACGCACTCCTATTTCGGCCACGATGAGTGGGAGCCACTGGCGCCCGGACTGAAAACTCTCGAGGACGCGGTGGAGATTCGCCGGCGCGTGCTGCTGGTGTTCGAGCTGGCGGAGCGCCAGACGCTGGAGCAGGGATGGCATCCCCCGCTCAACTTCGTAGTGATTGG
>JASHYS010000479.1 GCA_030042915.1 Acidobacteriaceae bacterium | reverse complement strand
ATAACGGCGCCCACGGTGAAAATGAGCAGACCACTGATTTGTGGCCATCCTAGAACGGCTGGGCGGGCGACGCCGCTCCACGCCAGGAGCCGCGCGGGAAGATAAACGAGCACGAACGCGATGAAGAGCGCGGCGTAGGTGACGGTGCGAACGATCGCGAACATTGGCGGTCTCCTTTCGGCTATCAGCTTTCACTTGCCGGTTTCCGGGCCGCTCTTCCACGGAGTCAGGCGCGGAATCCAGCGCGGCACGTGCGCTGCGAATTGCGCGTACTCATCCGGAAACGAGCGGCGGAGCTTGGGCTCTTCGTAAAACACCACAAACAGGTGCGGAGCCAGCCACGCGAAAAACGCATAGACGATCAGGCGCGCGTCGGCAAAGAGCAGAGCTTGCCCGGCGATAACCAGCAAGAGCGCAACGTACATGGGATTGCGCACATAGCGATAAAAGCCTTTGACGACAAGGTGGCGCGTGGGATAAACGGGCGCAGGCGTTCCGATTCCCTGCCAGGCAAAGCGCGCAAACGAATCCAGAAGCACCAGTGCACCCGCGGCGATGGCCAGAACGCCGAGAACGCGAACAGGCCCAAGGCCCGCAAAGTGCGCGTGCACGCGCCAGTGCGTGATCCACCAGGGGACAAGAACCACTACCGTGCCGGGCGCCAGGACCAGAAAGATGGCCGTACCCAGAACAGCGAAAAAGCGAGCGTGGGCGGTGTTGGTGGTCATGGTCGCTTTCACGCGATGCCAAGCACGCGGTTGACGAAGCCGACGATGTACTTCCAGACGAGATAGTAGACGGCGATGCCAAAGCAAAAGGCGACGGCGATCCAGGCGTAGGGCACAGAGCAGGCCTGGAACCACGTCACTCCTGTTGAGCCCAGCGCGAGAATGCCCAGGCAATGGGCCACGAGGGTCCCGCAGGGAAGCAGCAAAAACGGCAGGACGGCGCCGTGCGCGCCGACAGCAAGATGGGTCCGCTCGTGGCTGGCCAGCCAGAGCATATTCCATAAGCCCCAAACTGCCGGCACCACCGCCATGGGAAAGATGAGGCCGCGCTCAATGGGCACAGGAAGCTGGAGCACGAGCCGCACCACGATAAACACCGTAAGGATGAGCGGCAGGATGAGCGTGGTTACGAAGACTCCGGCGAGATAAGCGCGAAGGTAAGGATGGGGGTTCATCGCAGGGCTCCTTTCGTTCTCAGTTCGTAGTTCTCAGCTCCCAGCTCGTAGTTCACAGCTCATAAGTAGTAAAGAAGAACCGGAATCGTGGCCGGGAAGGCGACGATGAAGACGATGAGGCCGGCCAGGAGCGCCCAGTCCAGCAATGGAACCTTGAGAGGGAGCGTGCGGCGCGTTTCGGCGGCCGAGTCGAGCCGGCGCAGCATGGCGGGCCACAGGTCGCGAGCCGGCCCAGCGTCAGGATCGACAGGCGGCAGCGCCTGCCGGAGCAATTGTTTGATACGGTCCTCATCATTTGCAGTCATGGTGTGATTCCCTGCCTTTCCAGGTCTTTTCTCAACAAACGAACGGCGCGAAAGACGCGGAGCTTGACGGCCCCGGCTGAAATACCGAGCGCCGAGGCGATTTCGTTATGCGGCTCTCCTTCAACAAGTGAAAGAACGGCCGCGAGACGCAGGCGCGGTGGCAGCCGGGCAAAGGCCTGCGTGGTTTTGCGGCGAATCTCGGCGGTGATGCCGGGATCGGCCGCGAGCGGAGCAGGAAGATCGGCGGCTTCAACCGGAAACTCCGCATCGGGCCGTTGCGCGCGCAGCCAATCGAGCGCCACGCGTGTAGCGATGCGCCGCGCCCACGGTGCGAAGGGTCGGCCGGCGAGAAAGCGCGCGTGGGCGCGATAGATGCGCCAGAATGTCTCCACCGTCAGGTCGTCAGCGGCGGCAGTATTGCGCACGATGCGCAGAATCCAGCCGTAAACAGCCCGCTGATGCTCGCGGAAGAGCGATTCGAAAGCGTCGAGTTCGCCTCGCCGGAACCGGTCCAGAACGTCGCTCGGAGGTTCCGGCATCCTCGCTTCCCTTTCTATGTCTGCTTACGCGATTGCTGCCAGAAAGGTTACATGATTGGCGACGAATGCAGCGGGAGGAGAGAGAACTGAGGGTTCGTGCTATCCCCGGTCTCAAAATCGAGACCGGGGGCACCCGCGCGTAAAAGGGTAAAAGATGCACCAAGAGACGTTCATCTAAAACGATTTTCTTGTCGCGTTGTGCGCTTGATATGATGTTTGGCGGTGATTCGATTTGGCCGGTGAGGAAGCGAATGATGGGATTGCGATGGAGTGGAATTGCGGCGGCCGTGCTGACCGGTGCGGCCTGCATGGCGTGGGCGCAGAATGCTGAAAAGCCCGCGTACCTGAACCCGAACCTGCCTGCGGGACAGCGCGCGGCAGACCTGGTGCATCGCATGACGCTCGAAGAAAAGGCCAGCCAACTGGTGAACCAGGCGCGGCCCATTCCGCGGCTGGGTGTGCCCGGTTACGACTGGTGGAGCGAGGCGCTGCATGGCGTGGCCGTGCCGGGCACGACGGAATTTCCCGAGCCCATCGGGCTGGCCGCGACCTTTGACACGCCCGCGATTCACGAGATGGCGGTGGACATCGGCACCGAGGCGCGCGTAGTGAACGCGCAATCGGCGGCTGCCAACGACGGCAACAGCATTATCTTTCACGGCCTCGATTTCTGGGCACCGAACGTGAATATCTTCCGCGATCCGCGCTGGGGACGCGGGCAGGAAACCTACGGCGAGGATCCGTTCCTCACTGCGCGCATGGCGGTGGCCTTTGTCAGCGGGATGCAAGGCGACGACCCACACTATTTCCGCGTGATTTCGACCCCCAAACACTTTGCCGTGCACTCGGGGCCCGAGCCAACCCGGCACTTTGCCGACGTGGACGTGAGCAAGCACGACGAGCTTGACACCTATCTGCCCGCGTTTCGCGCCGCGGTGACCGAGGCCAAGGCCGACAGCGTGATGTGCGCCTACAACGCCATCAACGGACAGCCGGCATGCGCCAGTGAATTCCTGCTTGAGGACCAGTTGCGCGGGAAATGGGGATTCCAGGGCTACGTGGTGTCGGATTGCGGAGCGGTGCGCAACATTCTCGACGGCCACAACTACGAGCCGACGCAGGCGCAGGCTTCGGCCATCAGCCTGGAGCGCGGCATGGACAATGAGTGCATCGACTTCCGCGCCAAGGTGACCGACGACCACGACTACAGGCCCTATATTGACGCGGTAAAAGAAGGCTACCTGAAGGAGAGTGATATCGACACAGCAGTGACGCGGCTGTTCACAGCGCGCATCAGGCTGGGGATGTTCGATCCGCCGGCAACGGTTCCCTACGCCAGGATCGACCCCGCCGAATTAAACAGCGCGGCGCATCGCGCACTGGCGCT
>JASHYS010000478.1 GCA_030042915.1 Acidobacteriaceae bacterium | reverse complement strand
TGCGACGCCAAGGGCATCATGGCCGCGCAGATTGTCGCCGCCGAAGCGCTGCGCGCGGCGGGATTCCGGATTGGGTTGTTGTTTATGTCGGGCGAGGAGCGCGATTCGGCCGGCGCCAAGGTCGCCAATCTGCATCCCAAGGGCAGCCGCTTCCTCATCAACGGCGAGCCCACCGGCAATCGCGTAGCGCTGGCGTCAAAAGGCGCCTTGCGCGCGGTGATTCGCGCCACGGGCAAGATGGCGCATTCCGCGTATCCCGAACTGGGCGAAAACGCCGTGCACAAGCTGGTGCAGGTGCTGGCGCGGCTGCTTGAAATCGAGCTTCCCGTCACAGAAGACGTGGGGCCGAGCACGTTGAACATCGGCCAGATTCACGGCGGCCACGCGCCCAACGTAATTGCCGATCACGCCGAAGCCCAGGTGCTGGTGCGGCTGGTGGGCGATTCGGCGCCAGTGCGCGCGGCGCTCGTCAAGGCGGCCGAAGGATTGGCCGAGGTGGACTTCACGCTCGAAATTCCCTTTGCCCGCCTGCGCGCCGTGGAAGGCTTTCCCACCATGGTGGCCAAATTCACCACCGACATTCCGCAGCTTTCCAACTGGGGCCAGCCGCTCCTTCTCGGCCCCGGCAACATTCACCTGGCGCACACACCGCAAGAGAAGCTCGCCAAGAAAGATTTGTTCGACGCAGTCGAGCTCTACATCCAGGTTGCGAAGAAGCTGCTGGAATAGCTTGCCCCCTGCCTTTGTCAAGCTTCCGCGCCCGCCCGCCAACCTCGCGTGCGCCCCTAACCCATTGATTTCTCGCCGCTTGCTCTCTCGCCCCCTTGCTCCCTGCCTTTTGCAGATTATTTCCGGCAAACCGCTACACTCAAAATCATCCAGCCAATGAGCAGCGGTTCAGTTCGAAAGGTACAGGCCTCAGCCTGTACCCGTGCTGCACTGCCGCCCGCCTGGAATCGCATCACCGATTCTCTATTGGAAACGCGGTGCGGGGAAACGAATTTGCGGCAAAACAAAGGCGAATCGGCCTCGGCAAAAAAAATCACACATACCCCCCGGGGGTATAGTTTAGGAGGTAACGCATTTAGAATCAACAAACCGATCTCCAAACGGCCCTTAAACTGCGCTGTTTTGGGTCTCAAATCGGGCTGTTTTTGAGCCCAATTTACCCCAGAATTTACCCCAAAATCGGCGATATCGAGCCGGCGCCTCTCCAGCCACGGGAAAGCTGTGCCAGGCCCCGGCGCCACGCGGTCAATCGCCGAAAACTGCCTTCAATCTGGCTGCGGTGCGATTCAGCGCGTCGTTGTAAGCCTGCTCGTTGTAGCCGCCGCCGCCTCTGATGAAATCGTGTCCGACTCCCGGATAGGTGACGAGCTCGAAGGGAGCGCCGGCCTGTTTGGCGTCGGCGGCCAGCGTGCGCGCGGTTGCGATCACGCAGCAGTTATCGTAGGTATCAGCTTCGCCGGCAAACATCAGCGTGGGCACGGTGATGTGGCTGCCGAAGCCGGGCATCACGTTGAGGAATTCAGTGACGGGATACCAGAGGATGTCGACAGCCAGCAGATCGGTCCAGGTGGAAGCGTAGTCCAGCGCCATGCCGCCGCCCAGCGAGACGCCGACGAGCGCCACTTTTCCCGGCAGCGCATGCGGCAAGTTCTGCGCCTTCTGAATGGCATCGCGGACGGCTTGCCCGTTCGTGCCTTCGAGCGTGCGGCTGTCGCACAAATACACGTCGTAGCCGAGTTTTGAAATGTCGTCTGCCAGCGACTTTTCGTGCGTGGATCCCAGGATACCCGAGAGGATGACGACGACGTGGCCCCTGCCCTGCGGCGGAGCCAGCTCCTCCTGCGCCTGCGCGCAAGTGGCAGCCAGGACCGCGGAGAGCAAAACGGCAACAGACAAAAATCGCGTCAAGAATGTTCTTTGCATCTGGTTTGATCTCGTGGTCGGAATTGGCGTCTGGAAAATCTTTGGCTCCTGGTTCGCTCGTTACTGGTAGTTGCCGATGAGCACGAAGGGCGCCCAATAATATGGATGGGCGTAGCCCAGGCCTGCGTTGGTCGTGCCGGTGTCTTCGATGGCTTCGACGCCGCGGCCGGTCTTGGCGCCGGGTCCGCTCGCGCCTGCGTGCAGAAAGGCGAGCTGTGCCTGGCGCAGCGCTTCGGCCTTGCCCTCAGTGGGACTCTTTACCCAGCGATCGTAAAAATCGCTCATGATGTGGCTGGTGCTGAGGTCGTTCACATCCCACAGCGTGGCCAGCACGGCTTCAGCGTCTTTCTGTTGCGCCACCATGCCCAGGCTGTCCATCTCAAAACCGTTGCGTGATTTGTAGTCCTTGGCGGTGCTGCACGCCGACAGCGTGAGCAGCCGCGTGCCGTGAAACGCGACTGACGAGTTCTCCATCTCCGAAAGGTTCCACTCGAATCCGTTGGGCGTGCCGTTTTTGTCGCCGCCCATCAGCAGGAACGGCTCGTCGCCGCTGCCCGCCACCAGAACAAA
>JASHYS010000056.1 GCA_030042915.1 Acidobacteriaceae bacterium | reverse complement strand
GTTTCGGCTCGGTGCCGCAAGGTGAGACCCAACCGGGGCCGCGGCGAGTCCAATGAAGGGCGTAAAGAATGGGCGACAAGCTCGAGCGCGAATTCCCTCAATCGCCGCTGCTGGGCGTGGGCGCGGTCGTGGTCCAGGACGGCCGGGTGCTCCTCGTCCGCCGCGGCCGCGAGCCGCTCAAAGGCCATTGGACGCTGCCCGGCGGCGTCCTCGAGGTCGGCGAGGCCCTCGTCGAGGGAGTGGTGCGCGAAGTGAAGGAAGAAACCGGGCTTGTCGTGGAAGCCATCGAACTGATTGAACTGCTCGACCGCATTCATCGTGAGGCGGGGCGCGTGCGCTACCACTACGTCATCGCCGACTACCTGTGCCGCGTAACCGGTGGCGAGCTGCATGCGGGCTCCGATGCAGATGCCGTGCGCTGGGTGGAGCGCGCGGAATGGAACAGCCACAGCGCCCTGGTTCTCGATCCGGTGACGGTGCGCGTGATCGAAGCAGGTTGGCAACGAGCGCAGGTGCTGCGCGTGGAGGCGAAGTAAAGCGATGCGATGGTTATGGAGGGCGCTGGGGCTCATCGTTGTTCTGGCGCTGGCTGCGGGCATTGGATTCCTGTTGCGCCCGGTGAGCTATTTCGATGAATGGATGTACCTGCAGGAGGACCTTGGCGGCATAGCCAGCCGAAACGTCCGCGTGCAGGGCTATCGCGTGCATTACCTCGACGAGGGCCCCGCAACGGGTCCGGTCGTTGTGTTGGTGCACGGCCTGGGCGGACGCGCCGAAGACTGGACCACTCTGGCGCCGTACCTGGCCAAGGCAGGCTTTCACGTCTACATCCCCGATTTGCTGGGTTACGGCCGCAGCCAGAAGCCGGCCAACTTCTCCTACTCTGTGCACGACGAAGCTGCCGTCGTCGTGGGATTCATGGATGCACTGGGGTTGAAACAGGTGGTGCTGGGCGGATGGTCGATGGGAGGATGGATCACGCAGATTATCGCGGCCGATCATCCTGAGCGCGTCTCGCGGCTCATGCTGTTTGATACCGTCGGACTCGACGTGAAGCCGCTGTGGGACACCGCCTTATTCACACCCACCTCGGCGCAGCAGTTAGACGAACTCGACGCGCTTCTCATGCCCGATCCGCCGCACGTTCCCGCCTATGTGGCGCGCGACATTGTGCGCATTTCGCGCCGCAACGGCTGGGTCGTCCAGCGGGCCGTCGCGTCCATGCTTACCGCACAGGATGTAACCGACAGTCTGCTGCCGCACTTGAAGATGCCGGTGCTCATCGTGTGGGGCGCGCTCGACGAGATCGTGCCCGTCGCTCAGGCGCAGACCATCCACCAGCTTGTTCCGCAATCGCAGCTCGACGTGATTCCCGGCTGCGGCCATCTCGCCCCGCTCCAGTGCTCAGGCGCCATCGGCCCGAAAGTAGTCGCCTTCGCGCAACAGTAGCGCCGCATACTCGCCATTTGACCCGCTCCCATCTCCTCTGCGAGACTCACTCCCGATGCCCTATAGCGGCAAGATTGAATACGCCGCGGAGCGCAAGATCCGCGAACGCAACACGCGCCTTTACCGCCTCGCGCATTGGCCCATCTGGATCTGGGTTTTCTTTCTCGCCCCCGGCCCGCTCACCTTCAGCTTGTTTGCCCGCGGCTTCCATTGGGCCAACTGGGCATGGCTGGCCGCGGTCCTGGTCGGCACCGGCATCGCCGGCCTGCGCGGGCGTTTGCCCGGCGTTGAGCCCCGCCCTTACATCCTGCGCTTCGACGAAGACAAGCCCAACCCTCTCTACCGGCGCGTCTGCTACACCTTCGCGTGGAATGCGGTGCTGAACTTCGCCCTGCTCAACCTGGCAGGGATGGTGTATGCCGTCGCCACCGGCGTGTGGAGCTTCAAGCCGATCTACTTCTACGCTTACTCGCCGCTCTGCGCGCTCATCCTCCTGCTGGGAATTCTGGGCAAACTGCCCCGTGTGGGTCCATCAACGCAGGGCGAGGGCACAGAGCGCCGCTACTTTTACGGCTCGGTATGGGCCGTCTCTGCCGCGCAAATTGTCTTGCTTGTCCTTTGGAAGACGCTGCCGCTCACGCCCACCACCAACCTCGTCAAATTGATCGTTTTTGTGGGCGTCCTGGCGGTGTTCGGCTTCGCTGCCTCCCGCGGACTCCTGCCCCGCACCCGACCCATCCTTCCCGGCGAGCTGATGGTTTCCGACTGAGCTCTTTGCTGCCTCTCTCCAGGGGACACCCAACCGCGATGTCAAGCCTCCGCTTCCCGCCAAACCCAATCTATCTCTCACATTCCACGGCAAATAAAAAATTTCCAAACTTTGCAGGTTATTTCTGCCAATTCACTAAGCTCAAAACCATGGGAGCTTCTCGAAATGCCTGTGCCTCAAACCATGCAGCCCGGCAGGAAACGGCCGGCCCGGCAGGTCCAAAGACCCTCAGGAAGGAGAAAATAAATCATTATTTTTTTCGAGCACATTTTCCATCAACCCTTTTGGAATCAGTCGAAGTCTTCGAAAAAACCGTCAAAAATGATGCATAGGATACGCCATTTTGACCGCAAAATCGCGCATTTATGTAATGGGTTGTGGCTGCTGCCAGAACTGGGCGTAACCGCTCCTAGAATGAGGCATTTACGAGAACCGGCGCTTTAGAATGAGCAATTTAGGAGAATCCCCCCTCCCATAAACCCTCTCCCTTCACGTATTTGAGTATGGAGATGGTGGGGGGGGGTGGGGTCACGAAAGGACGAACCGCGAAATCTCGGCCGCGTCCTCTCGTGGCCGTCTGCGTGACTTGGCTCACACGTGATTTGGGTCACATTTGACCGTCACCAACTGGCGGTATAAGAAGGGTGCTATGTGCCTGGCCATTCCTGGAAAAGTCGAAGCCATCACCAACGACGGCATCATCCGCATGGGCAAGGTGAATTTTGGCGGCGTGGTGAAGAACGTGTGCCTCGACTACGTGCCCGAAGTTGAGGTTGGTGATTACACCATCGTCCATGTGGGATTCGCCATCTCCAAGATCGATGAGCAAACCGCTGAGCAGACCCTGGCCGACTTTCGCGCCCTTGGCGTGCTCGACGAAGAGCTGGCCGACGAGAAAGAGGCCTTTGCACGCGCGGCCAAGCGGCCGCAATCAAATTGTCCCGACGGGAGCTGCGATGTGTAGCGGAGCGGTCAACCCTAACTCCGCTAACACCGCTAACTCCGCTGCTGACTGACCATGAAATATCTGAACGAATTCCGGAACGGCGAGATCGCGCAGAGAATGGCGCGCGAGATCGTGCAGATCACCACGCGGCCCTGGAAAATCATGGAGGTTTGCGGCGGGCAAACGCACTCCATCATCAAGAACGGCATCGATCAGATGCTGCCGCACGGGCCCCATGCCGGCGTGGAAATGATTCACGGGCCGGGCTGCCCGGTGTGCGTCACGCCGCTGGAGCTGATCGACAAGGCGCTGGCCATCGCTGCGCAGCCGGGCGTGATCTTCTGCTCGTTCGGCGACATGCTGCGCGTTCCAGGCACTGAGGGCGACCTGTTCCAGGTGAAGGGCCGCGGCGGCGATGTGCGCGTGGTGTATTCGCCTCTTGACGCCGTCGAGCTGGCACAGAAAAATCCCGGCAACCAGGTCGTCTTCTTCGGCGTGGGCTTTGAG
>JASHYS010000477.1 GCA_030042915.1 Acidobacteriaceae bacterium | reverse complement strand
GCTCCTCCTTCCACCACGGAAAAAAGTGCCGCACCATCCCCGTCTCTCCGGCCTTCAGCCACTCCTCGTGAAAACATCCGCCCACTCCCTGTGGCGTCGACTCCAGAATCAGCTCGCCGTCGGGCGTCATCGCCGCACGCAGCCCGGCCAGCGTCTCCGCGGCGTCGCCCGGCCATCGCGCCAGTTCGCTGCAGTGCAGGTTCTGCACCGTCAATCCCCGCCCCGCGTTCGGGTCCGCCGCGCTCACCACCCGGTACTCGGCATCGATCTCCGGAAACACGATCTGCCGCGTGCTCGACCGCGACGTGCGCAGCACTCCGTTCCTTAACTTGTTTGGCAACCGGTCCGCAAACCGGTGCACGATCTGAAAAATCTCCTCCGCCGCCTCCTGCGATTGCGCTACCTCCAGCGTCAATGTTCCCGGATGCGTAATAGTTTTGAGAAAGAACTGCCCTGCCGCCCACGTTGTCATCCCCATCTGCCGCGCTTTCAGCACAATGTTCCGTTGTCCGCGCTTCCTCTCAAACGCCTTCTGTACCTCATTCGCCCACAATTTTTTCGGCACGCCCTCGCGCGTCCGAATCACCAGCAGCTTGCCCGCCACATGGATGCTCGTCTTGTCCCCGTCAAATTTCTTCAGACGATCTTCCAGCTGCGGGCCCAGCCGCACCAGGTCATCACGATCCCACTCCCTGATTTGCATCTCTTCCAGGCGCAGCTTGAACTCTTCCGCCTTGCACACACACTCTCCACACTCCGCACACTCGCCCACAAGTCCCCCATAATCTCATTCCCATAAGTCAGAAGTTCCCCTCAGAATCGCCCGCACCCGCACGAAAAGGGGTTGGGTCCGGATTTTCGGACCCGCGACCGCACAAGCACGAAAGGGGTGCCCCGGGTCCGGGGTCCCCACGGACAGGTCCACGTCCGTGGCGTGGAGGTCTCGCTTCTGAGATCCGGGATAGCATGAAACCCAACCGCCCGTTGTCGATTCAGCACGAACCTTGGGTGCCCCATCCTAACGGCGCTTTTGTTTTTGCCGTTAGGGTGGGAAACCACAAATTCTTCCGCGCCTGACTCAGCCAACCCCGCCTAACCCCGCTAACTCGCCAACGTGCGCCCAAGCGCACGCTAACTTGCTAACTCGCTAAGCCCTCTGCCCCGCCTCCGCCCGCTAACTCGCTAACGTGCGCCTACGCGCACGCTAACTCGCTAACTCGCCAAGCTTTTAACCCTGCCTTCGCCTAATTCCCTCCGCACCAGTACTTCACCGTGTACGCCGTCGATGCCGTCAGCGCCGCGTTCGCCGTGATCGTGATCGCGCTCGTGCTTTCCGTCCACGTATTCGTGGTAATCACCGCGCTCGCGCTCTCTGTGCTCACCACGCAGTTGGCAGAATTGTTGTGCGTATTCGGAAAGCCCAGCGTGGCCAGCGTGCCCGTCGTCGGACTCGTTCCCGTCGTCAACGTCACAGTTCCGCTCACTCCGTCGCACACGTGTCCCGTCGCGCACGCAATGGTCGGGCTCGATCCCGACGCCGCTCCTGCCGTCAGCGTCATCGTCCCCGACCCCATAAAGAACTTGCCCGATACGAATCCTGTCGCCGTGGCATTGCCGGCTCCCGACACCGTCAGCACCGGCGACGGGCTCGACCCGCCGTTCTCCACCACCATTCCCCCTGTGCCGCTATTCGCCGCACAGTTCAGGCAGATTTCATACGCCCCGCCCCCCGCGTTGATGTTCGTGTTCCCACTGCCCTGGTAAATCGTCATGCGGTCCAGGCTGTTGGCCGCATCTTTGATGTGGTACGTGTAGCTCGCGTCTACCGTGTTCTGCCACTCCGCGGCGCCGCTGTAATTCTGCCACTGGATCTCTTCGTTCTGCGCCGCGCTCGTGCCCGCTTCGATCTCCACCACGTTCGCCGCCGCCGCCGCGTTGTTGAACACGTTCGCGCTGCCTCCCAGCGTCGACGAGCCGCTCGTCGCCAGGCTGGTCGCGCTCGCCGCTCCCAGCGTCGGCGTGGTCAGCGTCGGACTGGTTGCCAGCACCACGCTCCCGCTGCCCGTCGTCGCCGCGGCCGTCAGTTGCGACGACGCGTTGCTGCTCAGCGCGCTGGCGCTTGCCGGCACGCTCATTGAGCTTCCCGTAATCGTGCACGTCGACCCCGAGCACGAAACTCCTCCTCCCGTCAGTGTGAAAGCCCCGCTGTTTCCATTGATCGAGGTCACGCTGCTCGGCAGTGCTCCCGGCGTCCACAGGTTCGTCGTCGCATTCCACTCCGGCACCTCTCCGTTGGCCAATCCACTGTCCGTCCAGTCAGCCAGGTTGCCGGTGGCCAGCGCCGCTCCGTTCACCTGGTAGCCGCCTGTCGAAATCGTCAGCGGCGTCGCCGCTACCGCCGGGTTGTTATAGCCGGCTGGCGCCGGACCCGTGAAGTTCTGGTTCATCCACATCTGCACCATCGCAGGCGTCCAGCCGAGTGAAGCCGGAAAATAGTCGATGCGCGGCAAGCTGACCGCGCCGTAGTTTGCAGTCGGGCATCCGCTGTACATGGTCAACGACCCGCCCGTGGCGCCGGAAGGCACAACCACCATCGCCCTGTCCCAATGCCATGGATCGTTCGGATATTCGGGATCGTAAGCCACGCTCTTGGCTAAGATCGATCCCGACCCGCCCGCGCCACTGTTCACCACCAGGGCCAATGGCCCAAACTGCGTGCTCTCCAGTCCGTAGCTTTCCACCCCTGCCACGAAAATATCCCCCGCATTCAGCGTTGGCGGCGCTTGACGATAAAAAGCAACCGTCGGCGATGATCCCGTGGCAGCCAGGCTATACGCCGCTGGGCCGCTGGGCCACATGGTCGTCGATGTCGCCGTGCAATTCGTCAGTATCCATGAGCTTGAAGTTTGTGGAACGCTCAGCGTTTGCGATGGAATCACCTGCGGCTCAGGATTGAGTAGTTGATGCTGGCGAACAATCGACTCGCCGGCTTCGTTGACATAGTTAATCGGCGCATTTGGGCACTCCGGTCCAAACACTCCTGTCCCCACTCCGTTTACGCTCAAGCGCCCGCAGAAGTTGGCATTCGCAATTTGGTTTGTGCTCTCGCCAAACAGCGGCGAATTCACAATGGCCGTACTATTGGCTGTATTGCCCGCAAAAGAAGCAAACAGCGCATACTGAAACAGGGCGCCGTAAAGATTGTCTGTCATGTTCGGCGAATCCACCACCACCGTGTTGATCGCGCCGGCTCCGCTCGTATCGAACGCATATGCTGCGATGAACGGGTCCTCAATCTGGTCATTCTTGAAGGTCATCAAGCTGCCTCCAAAGCCACCGAGTATGCTGCTCGCAGAACCGCTGTCGACTTTCAATCCGCCGTAAAAATTTGAATGGTCCGATGAGTCTGATCCCCAGCCGCCGCATGGCGATCCGCAGTTGTGCGTATCCCTGAACGCATAGCTGTGGTTGGTGCCGGCAAACGTGCTCTGTCCGTCGATCACGAACGTCGCATCCAGCGTCTCGCCGCCCTCGCCGGTTTCACCAGATGTCGAGCCTCCGGCCACGTGCGTCAGGTGGCAGTAAGCCATGTCCGAGCAAAGAATCCCTCCACCCGGCCCTTTGGCTTGAATGTCCTTCACGTTTTCAAAAATCGTGCTGTATTTGGCCGCTCCCGGCTCGCCCAGCGCCAAAGCCCACTGCGCAGTAACCGCGTTCGCCAGATGCGGGAAGCCGAACACGGCGGTGAATGTGTTTCCACTCGTTGCGGTCACGCCCACAGTCTCTTTCGTCCACTCATTGATTCCGGTGATCGACGCGCTCGAAGCCGAGCACGTGCTTCCCGCGTGATACCACATCAGTGTGGCCGGCCAGTTGTTCGTCGGACCATCGACCAGATAGCCGGTTCCGTTGCACGACGTCCCTCCGTTTGTCACCGCGACTGTGTGGCCGTACCAGATCGGGCATCCATAAGTCGACTGACCCGGAGAGCCGGAAACGGAACAGGTCGCAACGTCAAAGCTGCCCGACGGCGCCAGTGCGTAGGCGCTCCCGAAAGGCTCTTGCCCTGATGCAGTTCCCGAAAAAACCAAAGTCGGGATATTGACCTCAAATTGGCTCGACGAGAGGCCGGTTGAAAGCACTGCCTCCGTCAACCCGTTCAGGAAAAGCCCATTCTGGAAACCGCCAAACGTCACGGAGTTCCCCGCAGACAGCGTGTTGCCCGGCCAGGTCTGCAAAATGCACGTCTCCGTACTCCCGCTCAACGTGCAGGAGTACGAACTCACCGCGTTCGCCGCCGAAATCGAAACTCCGCTCCAGGTCTGGTAGTCGCTCACCAGCAGTTCGGTCCCCGGATAAATTCCCAGCATGCTTCCCGGCGTCACCGTTTGCGTTCCCGCTGCCGTGTTGCCCCCGCTCGGATTCAGCGTCGTCGTTGGTGTGATGTTGGTCAGGTTCGCCACGGGCGTCGCGAACGAAATGGCAGCCGTGCCGTCTGCTCCCTGCGCTGCAATCGTGCCGCCGGCCACTGCAAAATTGACCGTCGCACCCGCGCTCACATATCCGCCTTCGAAAAGCAGCGAGTACCCTGAAGCTTGCCCCGCCGACCAACTCAGTGCCGGCCAATCCGCAAAGAAGCATTGCGACGGAATCTTGATGGGCGGAGCGCCGCTCAATGAGTACGTATTGCCCATTGCGTTGATCGCATCCTGCACGCCGGGAGTATCGTCCGGATAAACCGTGGCGTTCGAAACCGCCGTCACTGTAGCCGGAGAAAACGTCAACACGTTCGTGCT
The DNA here is from genome assembly GCA_030042915.1 of Acidobacteriaceae bacterium. The sequence continues at coordinate 268 of JASHYS010000477.1, read as the reverse complement.
TGAGTTCCAACCCGAAACCGTTGCCAGGCCCCAGTTACCGCCCGTGCCGGCGCCCGGAATCGCAAGATGCATCCCCGTCACCCACGGCACACCGTTCGTCGCAAGCGTTACGCTGCTGCTGCCGCTCGCAATGCTTCCTGAAACCGTCGCCGTCTTTCCGCTGCAGGTCGCATCGGCCCCGAACGACGTAATATTCACGCCCTCGCCGGGGCCTACCTTGGTGCTCCCCGCGCTCAACGTCGCAGTTGCCACGTCCCCTTGCACCACC
>JASHYS010000476.1 GCA_030042915.1 Acidobacteriaceae bacterium | reverse complement strand
GGCCGGCGTGCTTCAGGCGCCGCCGGTGATTTCCGACAAGATTTGGATTCCCAGCACCCGGGAAGAACCGGCGCCGATCAATGTCGCAGCTCTTGGCGATGACGGAGGCAATCCAGCCGGGCCCGGCAATCCGATGGGCGGCGGACACTCTGCGCATCCTGACGTGCGCCCGGCTGCGCCATCCCTGACGCACGTTTCCACGGGCGTGATGGAGGGGATGCTGATTCACAAAGTCGTTCCTGTCTACCCTGCCATCGGGAGAGCCATTCGCCTGGGCGGCACTGTGGTTCTCGAAGCCACCATCTCGCGCACGGGCACAATCGAGAATCTGCGCGTGGTGAGCGGACCGCCGCTGCTCGGGCAGGCGGCGCTTGATGCGGTGAAGCAATGGCGCTATCGTCCTTACCTGCTCGACGGCGAGCCGGTAGAAGTGGAGACGACGGTCAACGTCGAGTTCAGGATCGATTAGCCCTCCTTCCTCGCCTTTTTCGCGAGCGCGGGTGCCGGCCGACCGCTGCAACCGGCCGGAAGGCGCCCGCAATTTTTTTGGTAGCGGCTCAGTTTGAAAATTGAGCCACAATTTTTCGTGGTCTGGCGCCGAGCAGGCACAGTCGGCGAAAATGGCTCTTGTTATGACACGCTTGACTCGCCGCGAATTCTTAAGCACCGCATCTGCCGCTGCCGCCTCGCTTGCAGCGCCAGTCATCCTTCGCGCCGCTCAGGACGCATCTCACCAGCGTATGCGCGTATTCGTCGGCTCGCACACGGCGAATGGGATCCTGGCCTACGATTGGGATCCCGCTACCGCAAGTCTGACGCCCGCCGGCGTGGCCGCGAAAGTGCCCAATGTTGCCTGGCTCGCCTTCTCGCACGGCACTGACTTCGTCTACTCGGCCTCGGAGCTCGACACCTTCAACGGCAAGCCGACCGGCGAAGTGGCAAGCTTTCACCTAGTCGATGGCGTTCTGGAGCCGCTGTCGGCGCGCAACTCGGCCGGAACCGGAACCTGTCATGTGGCTGCGGATGCCACCGGCCGCATGCTGCTGGCCGCCGACTACACCGGCGCCAGTGCGGCCAGCTTCATCATTGACGACGGCAAGCTGACCGAGGCTGTATGGACCGAGCACTACACCGAGCACGGTCCGAATCCCGTGCGCCAGCCCACCGCGCACGCCCACTTCGCGTCTTTCTCGCCCGACAACCGCTTCGCCTATATCAACGACCTGGGCGGTGATTGCATCCATATTTACAAGCCCGATCCGCCCACCGCGCAGATGACCCGCGCGGGCATCTATCGCGGCGCACCCGGCTCCGGCCCCCGCACGCTGCACTTCCATCCCAACAATCGCATCGCGTACTCCATGAACGAGCTGGTTTCAACCGTCGATGTGCTCGACTGGCACAAGAACGACGGCAGCCTCACGCTTGTGGATCGCGTCAGGCTTCTGCCCGAGATGCCGGCCGGCGCCCCCGCGGTCGTCTCCACCGGCTGCGATACGGTGATCACGCGCGACGGCCGCTTTGTGTATTTCGCCAATCGCGGCGACAACTTCCTCTACGCGTTCAAAGCCGACCCGCACACCGGCAAGCTGACGCCCATGAAGCGGTCGAACTGCGGCGGCAAGACGCCGCGCAACTTCACGCTCGATCCCACCGAGCAATGGATGCTGGTGGCCAACCAGGACTCGAACCAGATCAGCATCTTTGCCCGCGATGCGAAGAGCGGCGCGCTGGCCGACGAAGGCAAAAACGTGGCCGCCGAAACGCCCATGCGGATATTGTTCGCGTAGGACGCAAGCCGGCTCAGCACGAAAATGGGGTGCCCCATGTCTCGATTCTCCAGACATGGAAACCTCAGAACTCCGATCCGGCGCCGGTCACCCCGGCGAGGTCCGCTGTTGCGCTGAAGCTAGATGAAATGCAGGTGGTTTACTGTTCAGGCCAAGAAGCGGGTTCTCATTGGCCCTTGGGAACGGAATCGCCTGGGAGGCGCGCGACAAGCTCGGTCATTGTGTAATGAACAAACTGCTTTCCCAACTCCGTCAGCACGTACTGCTTGGTATCTTCAAACGCCGATTCCATCGTGCTGGAGGCTGACTGGCGCCTCGGTGGCGTTGTCTTCCTCTTAAACCGACCCGAACCGTCCGTCTCTCTTGGCTGCCTTATCACATTGCCTAGACTCAGGTCGCGTATCAACATCCTGTAAAGGTCTGCCTCGGCTGAATCGTCGCGCGGTACGGGCTCTCCGTAAACTGCCACCCAGATGTCATAGCGTGTTGGTCCCGGATTCTTGTAGATCTCTCGGATCACGGCGAAGTGTGCCTCATGGTAGTTCTCGACCCAGTCAAGAAAGAGCCTGAGAATATCGTCAGAGCATATTCTCGTACCGGCCGCGTTCGTGATGAGCTGAACCAGCAGCTTGCGCTTTTGCTCGGTGTCCGCCTGGTCCCACTGACGAAAGGTCTTGCGAACTAACGCGAGATAGTCTTCGCTCTCAATCCTGTCTTCGATTTCTTCGCCTAGGCCCTCGAACCTGGCGACCATTCCCTCTAGAGTCGCACGCAACTGCCGAAGCTTCCCATGATGCTCTAGCAACCATTGGTTGCGGAGTTCGTCTCCATGGACGTTAGACTCATCGAATTTGAAAGTTGCCGCAGCAGCGAGGACGCCGCCAACCCACGGAACAGAGCCAAGCGCGGCTAGCGCAATGGCCTCCATGATGCGCTGTCTGCGACTGGGCGAGACCTTGTCCAACTCAGCTCTGATCGAATCAATAACCTGGTCCGTTTTAACAATCTCATCCCGATTTTCCGGCATTTCGGGCACCCGAAGACAAATTACGACAGAGATTCGCGGGCAGTGATTGCGGGCTTCCCGCCCCTGACCCTACTCTCCGCCCCGTGTA